>JADFYS010000352.1 GCA_015232955.1 Gammaproteobacteria bacterium | reverse complement strand
AATTTTCTGCAGTGGCACTCTTCAGTAAAGTTCATACCCTCTGCGCTCCAGACTATTGAGAGATCAACATCATGCCCACTTCATCGCATTCAGTTTCAAATAGCCATGTCACGCTCTCCCATGAGGAGGGGATTGCCAACAGTGACCTCGACTTTTCCCCCGATGAGGCTGAATTAGATCGACTCTGCCTGAGGACAATTCTCCACATCCACCGTCTCACCACCATATCTTCGACGGTAGAAGACCTGTTGCAACAGACACTTGACCACTTCCTGAAGGTTTTACCGCTCTCTTTTGGCATTATCCACCAGCCGCAGTTCAATGCGGGCACCAAAATCATCTCTACTGGCGTTACAGCGGTTCGTGACACGCTATCGACAGAGATGATTCAGTCGTTACAAGAGATCTCTTATACCCCGGGTCAGGGCGGTGCAGGGCGCGCCTTTCTAAGCGGCGGCATCATCTGGCTCAGCGGAGCGGCCCTTAAAGCGGACCCCCTAGCAGAGGCAGCAAAGCGGATTCCAGCGAATGGCACCATGATCACCTTTCCGGTAATCGCCGATAACCGAATTAGCTATCTCATCTCCCTCCATAGCCATACAGAGATCCCGCATACACCGCTGCTCGAAGAGGTCTTTCTTGCTTGTGGTTCGGCCCTTGGACGATTTGTGGTACACAGAAAACTGGAGAATACCGTCCGTCACACCCTGATCGACAAGGAGATCATCACCGAAATTAATCGCCTGGCGATGAAGGGTCTCCCCCTGGATGGGCTGTTGCAGCGAATTCTGGTGATCATCCTCACCTCTCACGGTCTGGGGATGGAGCGAAAGGGGGCGATATTTCTCGTTAACCGAGAGAAGAAAAAGCTACAGATGGTCGCCCAACACGCACTCTCCCCTGTCCTCATCAGGAGCTGTAATCAACTCGACTTTATGCGGTGTCTCTGTGGTCGGGTTGCGGCTGAAGGTAGAACCATCTACTCGACCCATGTGAATGAGCTTCATGATATCCATTACGAGGGGATGCCACCTCATGGCCACTACATCTCACCCATCAAGATTCATGGTGAAACCATCGGCGTCCTCAACCTCTATGTCGCTGAAAACCATCAGCGTTCTACTGCAGAGGAGCACTTTGTCACCGCAGTGACCGAGACTCTGGCGGGGATCATCCACCGCTACCAGACCGATGATCAGCTCAAGACCCACACCACCCTCGATAACCTCACCTTTCTCCCGAACCGTCTTGTTGCTGAAGATCGGCTGCAACAAGCGATCTCTCTTGCCGAACGCAAACAGTCCCATGTCGGTCTGCTCTATATCGGAATTGATAACTTTACCAAGATCAATGACAGTGTGGGGCACCAACAGGGGGATCTCATTCTTAAAGAGGTGGCATCACGGCTCGATCTGTTAAAGAGAGATTCCGACACCGTGGCACGCTTTGGTGGTGATGAGTTTATTGTTATCCTCCCCTCACTTGAAACCCCCACGCACACTGGGGCCGTAGCGAAGAAGATCGCCGCTGCCTTCTCTGCCCCATTTGTGGTTGAGGGGGAAGAGGCGTACCTCTCTCTGAGTATCGGAATTACTATCTACCCTGGCGACGATTTCAAAGTTGAGGATCTGATGCACAACGGCCACAGCGCCATGCGTCGTGCAAAAGAGGATGGGGGGGCCTGCCACCGTTACTACACCCAAGAGATGAACAGTCAAGCCGCCAACCGTCTTAAAGTGGAGAGCGGAATGCGCAAGGGGCTGAAGAGAAATGAGTTTTACCTTCTCTACCAACCCCTGATTTCAAGTGAGAGCGAACAGGTCATCGGTGTCGAGGCCTTGGTGCGCTGGCGCCATCCTACCTTGGGGGAGATGCGACCGGATCAATTTATCTCGCTGGCGGAAGAGAATGGTGAGATTGTCCCCATCGGTCGCTGGATCCTGCAGCAGGCGTGCAGCGATGGCGTTCGCTGGCAGAGACTGAATGGTGAGAAGATTACGGTTGCGGTCAATGTCTCTGCCCGTCAACTCCACACCGCCACCTTCATTGACGATGTGACCCAAGCGATAAAACTGAGTGGTATCTCCCCCTCCTGCCTTGAGATCGAGATCACCGAAGGGGTGTTAATGAAGAGCACCAGTGTGGTACAGGAGAATATCCGACAACTTACAGCGATGGGGATAAAGCTCTCTATTGATGACTTTGGTACCGGTTACTCCTCCATCAGTTATCTGCGCCAGATCCCTTTTTCGACGCTCAAGGTAGACAAGTCGTTTGTCGATGGCATCACCTTAAATGAAGAGGATGCAATGCTGGTCCACTCGATCATCACTCTTGCCAAGAATATGAGACTCTCGGTCATCGGCGAGGGGGTGGAGACCCGGGAGCAGGCCGATCGCCTCAAAACCTTCGGTTGCAACACCTTTCAGGGCTACTACTTCTCCCGCCCGATCCCCGCCTCTGAACTGGAACAACTTCTGTTAAACAGTATGCCGAATGCGCGTCCAGATGACGACCAGTAGACCCCAAACCACAACCGACGCCGCCAACAGAAAGGAGCCCTCTCGCCCCCTGATTCTGGTGGTGGATGACATCCTTGATAATCTGCTGATTATCAGCAATATCCTTGAGCCTCACTACCAGTTACGCACGGTCAAAAGTGGTGAGCAGGCGCTTAAGGTTGCGGCCCAGTTGACGGTTGACCTTATTCTTCTTGATGTACGAATGCCGGAGATGGACGGTTATGAGGTGTGTAACCGGCTCAAAGCCAACCCCTACACTGTGGAGATCCCGGTCATCTTTGTCACTGCTGCCATCGATGCCACGGAAGAGCTGCAAGGTCTCTCTCTGGGTGGGGTCGACTACATCTCAAAACCGATCAACCCTGCAATCCTTCTCGCCCGTATTGAGACCCAGCTCACCCTTCACCGTACGCTGCAGCAACAGAAACGGGACAACTTTGAGCTGCGAAAACTGCTCACAGCACTGGAGAGAAA
>JADFYS010000351.1 GCA_015232955.1 Gammaproteobacteria bacterium | reverse complement strand
GCGTGCGGCGAGGCGTACAATGAAAGTATCGGCGACGGTTGGGATGGAGCAATGGGTTGTCTTCGGTCTACTCGACACGAAGAATCGTCGCGCTTACCGGCTTTCTGGAACCAGCGTTTTCAGGTATATTGGGCATATACCCTCATGTCGCGTGAAGAAGGGATCATGGGCTACCTCTGCTTTGTCTTCTGTATCAGCTCTCTGATAACTCCATCCCCCCCATACTCTTCGGGCTATGAACTGTGATCCGTAAGATTCGCACGGGTGATCTCCGTGTAGGAATGTACATCCATGACTTGGATATCTCCTGGATTGACCACCCCTTTCTCCTCCAGCAGTTTTTGATCAAAGATGGGGAGACCATTACCAAAATTGTGCGCCACGGTATTGATACCGTCTATATTGATACCCAAAAAGGTGGCGATATTCCAATCAAGCAGAGAGAAAATTCAGAAGCACTGCCTGAGGTGGAGCAGCGACTTGAGCAACTTATCGGAGAGATCATCTCCCCGGTTCAGCCTCAACATCGATCCTCACCCCATGACTTCTCTCAGGCAAAAGAGGTGTTAGCGAATGCCACTGCAGTCGTTGAACAGCTTTTTGATGAGACCCGTGACGGCCTTCCCCCGGACTGCTGCGAACTGGAGTCAATCACAGGGGCAATCATTCGCTCTGTCATTCAGAGTCCCTATGCTCTTAGTGGTCTCTCTCGATTTAAGGTGCTGGATCGCTATACGGCGATGCACAGTGTTAGTGTCGCCGCGCTCAGTGCCTCTTTTGGCAGATACCTTGGGCTTACGCCGGAAGTGATCGCAGAGATCACTCGCGGCGCCCTGCTCCATGATATCGGTAAGGCACTGATCCCAAAAAGAATCCTGAAAAAGACCACCCCCCCGACCGATGCTGAATTCAGGCTGATGCGGGGCCATGTCCAGTTAACCAGCTCTATCCTCGAGAAAACAGTCGGTACCACACCGGCGATGGTTGAATTTATTGGCCAACATCATGAGCGCTGTAACGGCAGTGGTTACCCCGAGAGAATTCGCGGCACAGAGATGGGTACCATCGGTAAGATGGCTGCGATTATCGATGTCTTTGATGCGGTAACTTCGCGACGGGAGTACCGCCCACCCTGGTCGCCAACCCACGCCTTAAAAAAGCTTCTGGAGTGGTCCCCCGACTATTTTGATAGTGATCTCGTCCATCAATTCATCCGTTTTCAGGGGATATTCCCGGTTGGAACCCTGGTGGAGATGCGTTCAGGGTGTGTCGGCATCATCACCGCTCAGAGTAAGAACCTCAAAAAACCGGTCGTCACCCTCTTTCTTACCCCCCAAAAAACGGCGATGGGACAGCTGCAAGAGGTTAAGACCGAGCAGAGTGACGAAACGATTCTGACGGCAATTACTGCAGAGCGATACAACATTGATGAAGAGGCGCTCCTGCGGCAACTGTAGCTACCCCCCCATAGATAACCTCCCCTATATTGCCCCATAACCACCTCACTATAGCGACCTCTTCCACCCTTGTTCTTACCACTCTTATCTGTCAGAGGAACTCCCCTTGCTACAGCGTAAATCTCTCGCATTTATCGCCATCACATTCACCCTCATTATCCTTGATGGGCTGTTCATCACCCTGAATTACCACTTTTCCCAGAAGGCGTTAGAAGAGCGTAATTTTGAAAGCAGCAAGGTGCTGCTCTCGCTGTTTCACAGCCAGGTGGAGAGTACACTGCAAAACCTGCAGTTAATCGCCTCATTCATCGCCAATGATCAAGAGATTCAGCAAATTTTTCTCGCAGGAAAGATGGCCGTTGCAGCAGAGGGAGGGGGTGCCGGCGGGAGTGAAGCAGAGAGGGTGCGACAGACACTCTATCAACGCCTTGCTCCCAACTGGCAACAGGCGATGACTGAGTTTGGGGGGCGTCAACTCCACTTCCATCTTGGACCGGGCTCCACCAGCTTCCTCAGGTTTCATCGTCCCGATCGCTTTGGCGATAATATGGATCAGATTCGCCACACCATTGTCGATACCAACCGTGAGCAGAGCGCACGCAGCGGATTTGAGACAGGCAGGGTCTACTCGGGGCTACGCGGCGTCGTACCGGTCTTTGCTACAGATCCTGAACAGGGAGAGAAGGTCTATGTGGGCGCTTTGGAAGCGGGAAGCAGTTTTGATAATATTATTACCAGCATTGATCACAATCTCGATGTCGGTGTCACTCTCCTGCTCAACCGTAAGCATGTGGAGGCTACGATGTGGCCGCAGGCGATTCAACAGCGCTTTGGCGATTTTCAGACCCCTTGTGGCTGTGTTATTGAAGCCAGTTCGCGTCCCGGGGTAGAGCAGTTGATTCAGAGCATTCTCCAGCAGCAAACCAGTCTACCTGATGCCGATAGCCACCTGTTATTACAAATGGGAGAGGAGAGCTATAGTGCCGCCTTCCACCCCCTTCGGGATTATCTTGGTCAGATTGAGCCGAATCGTGACAATGTTGGCCGCATTCTCATCTGGAGGAATATCACCCCTCAAATCACCGCTCAGAGGCAAGGTCTGTGGAGCAGCATTATCTACGCCATTGCTGCTTTCATTATCCTTGAGCTGGTGATTATCTTTGTCTTTAGAAAACTGACCCGTCCGCTGCTCCATCAACTCCAGAGCAATGCGGATATTCTGCAGACGGTTGCTGAGCACTCCAATGAATTTATCTACTGGCGAAACCGGGATCAGAGCCAGTTCCTCTACACCTCTCCCAATAGCCAGCGCGTACTCGGTTATAGCCCTGAAGAGCTGCAGCAACACCCAGGGCTACTCGAAGAGATGATCCACCCTGAAGATCGTCGACTATGGGATGATCACATTGAAAGTCATGACAGTATCCATCCCGTATTGCGCTTCCGAATTCGCACCAAAACGGGAGAGACGCGCTGGATACTCCATCAGTGTACTCCGGTCTATGATCAAAATAACCACTATCTTGGGCGTCGCGGTAGTCTTGCCGATGT
>JADFYS010000350.1 GCA_015232955.1 Gammaproteobacteria bacterium | reverse complement strand
CGAAGCAGGAGCCAGAGCCGAGAAGAGTCGCGCTTATCGGCTTTCTGGAACCAGCGTTTTCAGGTATCTTGGGTATAAACGCAGAGCAGTTACTCGCCCCGCTCCAGCATCGCCCGTGAGTGAAACCAGTTCAATTGATCGTGGAGTTTTACCACCTCGCCGACGATGATAAGAGTCGGTGGCTTCACCTCCTCGCCGGCGATCTTCTCTGGCATTGTCGCCAGTGTGCCGGTAAAGACCCGCTGCTTCGGCGTCGTCGCCTGCTGTACCAGGGCAATGGGCAGCTGGGGAGAGAGGCCGTGGGCGATGAGCTGCTCACAGATTACAGCCAGTCCGCGTAACCCCATATAGAAGACGATAGTCTGTTGTGGCTGTGCCAAACCCGCCCAGTTGAGATTCATCGAACCATCCTTAAGATGGCCGGTGACAAACACCACCGACTGACTGTAGTCACGATGGGTGAGTGGGATCCCGGCATAGGCGGAGCTGCCGAGGGCGGCAGTCACTCCCGGCACCACCTGAAAATTGACACCGTTACTCGCCAGAGTCTCAATCTCCTCCCCGCCCCGCCCAAAGACAAAGGGATCTCCCCCTTTCAGACGACAGACCCGCTTCCCTTCCTGCGCCAGTTTCACCAGTAACTCATTGATCTCATTCTGTGGAACCGAATGGTTATCTCGCTCCTTACCCACATAGATCCGTTGTGCATCACGACGACTCAGATCAAGAACCGCTTTGGAGATGAGACGGTCATGGACAATGACATCGGCCTGCTGCATCAGACGCAGGGCGCGAAAGGTGAGGAGATCGGGATCGCCAGGACCACCCCCGATAAGATAGACCTCACCAACCCGACGATTCACCCCCTCCTCCACCGCCCTCTCCAGAGCGCTCTCTGCCGCATCTACCCTGCCGGCAAAGGCGTGTTCGGCAATCTCCCCCTCCAGGATCCCCTCCCAGAACTTGCGTCGGGCATTGACATCGGTAAAGCGGGCTTTCACCCGCTCTCTGAACTTTTCGACCAGTCCCGCGAGTCGACCATAACTGGCGGGGATTGCCGCCTCGAGCTTGGCGCGAATCAGTCTGGCCAGCACCGGAGAGGCGCCACCGGTTGAGACCGCAATCTGTACCGGTGAACGATCGATGATCGCGGGCATCACAAAACCGCAGAGTTCAAGGTTATCCACGACATTCACCAGAATAGACGCGCGCTCTGCAGCGTCAAACACCTCGCGGTTGACCTCGTGGTCATTGGTGGCGGCGATGGCGAGCTTCATCCCCTGAAGCTGTTGCGGTTTAAAGAGATCTTCAATATGGGTCACCTTCCCCTCCTCGGCCCACTCTCGCAGTGAGCCTGCCAACCGGGGGCTGACGACACTTACCCTCGCACCCGCCTCGAGTAGAAGGGCGACTTTGCGTGCAGCCACCTCACCTCCGCCGACGACCAGACACCCCTTATCGCGGATGTTTAAAAAAATAGGGAGTTGATCCATAAGCTTTTCTCTCTTAATCGGTTGGTAGAAGGGGGGGTGGGGGGGTACTTCTGGTAAACAGTGCCCTGCTCAGCGGTGGTGACAAGATGGGGGCAACCGCCATCACACTCAAATGAAACGCTCTCGCCTATTTTTCTATCTGGTACTGCTGTAATTTTTTGCGCAGGGTGTTGCGGCTTATCCCTAACATCTCAGCGGCGCGGGTCTGATTGTGGTTGCATTTGTTCATCACACACTGAAATAGGGGGCGTTCGATCTCATCGATAAAAAATTGGTAGAGGTTGGTCACATCCGCCCCGTCAAGATGTTCAAAATAGCGTTCCAGCGCTTCGTGGATAACGCCCTGGACTCCTGTTGGGCTGTTTTGGCTCATGCTGCGACTCCGTTACCATCGCTGTCACTGAAAAATTGTTCCACCAGGGTCAACTGCTCGCTACTGGTGGTGATCCGATTGACCCTCTGCCGGAAAGAGCCGCCATTTCGGGCCCCCTTGCTATACCAGCTAATATGTTTTCTCGCCATCAGAACACCGGTTCGTTCCCCATAAAAGGTGTAGAGATTATCGAGGTGTTGAAGAAGAATGTCGCGGATCTCGTCTGGTTGTGGTTCACTCATCCGTTTGCCGGTGGTCAGATAGTGGTCAATCTCCCGAAAGATCCATGGCCGCCCCTGCGCTGCGCGACCGATCATCACCCCATCAGCACCCGTCTGCTGCAGCACCTGTTCCGCCTTTTCAGGGGAGGTAATATCCCCATTGGCGATCACCGGGATCGAGACTGCCGCTTTAATCGCGGTTATCGTCTCATACTCCGCCTCGCCACGATAGCCATCTGCCCGGGTGCGGCCATGAACCGCCAGAGCCTGAACTCCGCTCTCTTCCGCAATGCGGGCAATGGTGACACCGTTACGCTCCCCTCTATCCCAGCCGGTTCGAATCTTGAGGGTCACGGCTACTTCGGGCACCGCCGCCACCACCCGTTCAAGGATCGCCGCCACCAGCGGCTCATTCCGCAGCAGAGCCGATCCCGCCTGAACATTACAGACCTTTTTCGCTGGACACCCCATATTAATATCGATAATCTGGGCGCCATTGGTGACATTATGGCGGGCGGCAGCGGCCATTAGCTCTGGATCAGCCCCCATAATCTGTACCGACCGCGGCTCCTCTTCACCACTGTGATCGGCACGACGCAGAGTTTTACTACTCCCCCAGAGAAGAGAGTTGGAAGAGACCATCTCTGATACCGCCATCCCCGCCCCCATCCGACGACAGAGTTTACGAAAAGGGGCATCGGTCACACCTGCCATCGGGGCAAGAATGAGACGGTTTTTGAGGGTAAATTCGCCAATCTGCAACACTTCTACCACGCCTTTTCCTGGAAAAACGGGGATAAAACAGGAGAAACATGATTCGGGAAGGAATAGTACAATGTCATCTCATTTCCAAAGCAGGGTAGCGAGGGTGGTTGACCATTATCAACTATCCGCATCAATTGAACAATATCGCATTCGCAGG
>JADFYS010000034.1 GCA_015232955.1 Gammaproteobacteria bacterium | reverse complement strand
AAAAGCAGGGGGTCTGAACGGTTACATGCAAAGAGTTCTATGATAAAACTCACACCACGCCAGACCTCCCCCCTGATAAGGGGGGATTGAGGGGGGTTACTGCTTCAGTTCTGGAACCGTTTATACCCAAGATAGTTGGAACCAGCGTTTTCAGGGTTCTTGGGGATCGCTTAATCGGCTTTAGTCTTAATCCGATACTCCGCCGATCGCGCGTGGGCGGTAAGCCCTTCGCCCCTTGCGAGGATCGAGGCGCACTTTCCCAACTCCGAGGCGCCACTGGCGGAGCACATAATCAGCGAGGAGCGTTTTTGAAAGTCGTAGACCCCTAGTGGTGAGGAGAAGCGGGCGCTGCGGGAGGTGGGAAGGACATGGTTGGGGCCGGCACAGTAATCCCCCACCGCCTCAGCGGTATAGCGCCCCATAAAGATCGCCCCGGCGTGGCGAATATTTTTCGCCATCGCTTCCGGATCGGCCACCGCCAACTCGAGGTGTTCCGGGGCGATATGGTTGGCAACCGTGACCGCCTCATCAAGATCCTTTACCTCTATCAGCGCAGCCCGTGCCCGCAGCGAGGCGGAGATGATCGTTTGGCGCTCCATGGTCGGCAGTAGTCGCTGGATACTCGCCTCAACCCGGTCAAGATAGCCGCTGTGTGGGGAGAGGAGGATCGCCTGCGCATCTTCATCGTGCTCCGCCTGTGAGAAGAGATCCATCGCAATCCAGTCGGGGTCGCTCTCGCCGTCACAGATGATAAGGATCTCCGAGGGGCCGGCGATCATGTCGATTCCCACGGTGCCAAAGACGAGGCTTTTGGCGGTGGCGACATAGATATTTCCCGGGCCGACAATCTTGTCCACAGCCGGGATGGTCTCGGTGCCGTAGGCGAGGGCGGCGACCGCTTGCGCACCACCGATGGTAAAGACGCGATCCACCCCCGCCACTGCGGCCGCGGCAAGGACCAGCTCATTCACCTCACCATCGGGGGTGGGTACCACCATAATCAGCTCGTTGACCCCTGCCACCTTCGCCGGAATGGCGTTCATGATGACCGATGAGGGGTAGGCGGCCTTGCCTCCGGGGACATAGAGACCGGCGCGATCGAGAGGGGTGATCTGCTGCCCGAGGAGGGTGCCATCCTCTTCGCGATAGCTCCAGGAACTCTGAAGCTGGTGCTGATGGTATCGCTGTACCCGCTCTGCTGCCAGCTCCAGTGCCTGGCGCTGCGCTGTGGGTAGCTGCTGCAGCGCCGCTGTCAGCCGCTGCTGCGGGATCTCCAGCTCGGCGCCACTGCGCGCACTGATACGATCAAAACGGCGACTATACTCAAGGAGAGCGGTATCACCTTCTTTCTTGACCGCAGCGAGGATCTCTTTTACGGTTCGGTTGACCTCGTCGCTGCTCACCCCTTCCCAGGCGAGGAGGTGGTCCAGATCTTGCCAGAACTGTCCGTCGCTGGTGGAGAGTCTTCTGATTGCAATGGTCACGGTTACGGCTCCTTCTTCTTCCGGGAGACCGCTTCGCCAATCTTGGAGATTAGCGCCTTGATCGCCTGGTGTTTCATCTTCATTGACGCCTTGTTGACCACCAGGCGAGACGAGATATCCATGATAGTTTCCAGCGGGATGAGGCCGTTGGCTTTTAGGGTGTTGCCAGATTCAACGAGATCGACAATACGGTCGGAGAGGCCGACCAGTGGTGCCAGCTCCATCGAGCCGTAGAGTTTGATGATCTCCACCTGCTGTCCGAGAGAGGCGTAGTAGCGGCGGGTGGAGTGGACAAATTTGGTTGCGATCTTTAGCCGGCCGTGGATGGGGCGCTCATCGACCGGACCGGCGACCATCAATCGACAGCGGGCGATCTCGAGATCAAGTGGCTCATAGAGACCCTCCCCTCCATGCTCCAGCAGGACATCCTTGCCGGCAACCCCGAGATCTGCCGCGCCATATTCGACATAGGTCGGGACATCCGAGGCACGGATAATCACCAGCTTTACCTGAGGCAGGTTGGTGTCGAGGATCAGTTTACGGCTCTTGCCGGGGTCGTCGAGAGGCGTTATCCCGGCATGGGCGAGGAGAGGGAGTGTCTCGTCAAATATTCTCCCCTTGGAGAGGGCGATGCGGAGGGTGCTGTCACTCACTGGCACTACCCTCCCGTACAACCTGGCCTTTATAGTTTCCGGGAACGCGACGAATAGAGGCCCCCAGTTGTGCCAGCTTCTCCTCAATGGTCTCATAGCCGCGGTCGATGTGGTAGATACGATCGACGACGGTATTTCCCCTGGCCACCAGCCCGGCGAGGACGAGAGAGGCGGAGGCGCGAAGGTCGGTGGCCATCACCGGCGCGGCGGTGAGTGACTCCACCCCATGGACGGTGACGCTACTTCCGGAGAGTTCGATTTTCGCCCCCATTCGTTGTAGCTCCTGGACATGCATAAAGCGGTTTTCAAAGACATTTTCGGTGATCTTGCCACTACCCTGGGCGATGGCGTTGAGGGCGGTAAACTGTGCCTGCATATCGGTGGGAAAGTCGGGGTAGGGGGCGGTGACAAGATCAACCGCCTTCGGCCGTTTTCCCTCCATATCGAGCTCGATCCAGTCACTGCCGCAGCGGATGGTTGCCCCCGTCTCCTGCAGCTTCTCCAACACCACGGTGAGAAGAGTGGGATCGGTATCTTTGAGCTTCACTCTGCCGCCGGTGATGGCGGCAGCGATGAGGTAGGTGCCGGTCTCAATGCGGTCCGGCATCACCCGGTAGTGGCCTCCGGTGAGCTGTTCGACACCGTGGATGGTGATATGGTCACTGCCCGCCCCTTCGATCCGTGCACCGAGGGTGTTGAGATAGTTGGCGAGATCCACCACCTCCGGCTCCTTCGCTGCCTGATGGAGGAGGGTGGTCCCTTTGGCGAGAGTCGCAGCGGCCATCAGGTTTTCGGTACCGGTTACGGTCACCATACCGAGATCAATCTCCGCCCCCTGCAGCCGTTTGCCGTGGGTGGTTGCCTCGATAAAACCGTTTTCGACCACAATATCGGCCCCCATCTCCTGCAGCCCCCGGATATGGATATTGACCGGGCGCGAGCCGATGGCGCAACCGCCGGGGAGAGAGACCGAGGCGCGGCCGTGACGGGCGAGGAGGGGGCCGAGAACGAGAATAGAGGCGCGCATTGTCCTCACCAGCTCGTAGGGGGCGGTCTGACTGGTGATGGTGGAGGGGTCAACTTCGACATTGAGCTTCTCATCGATCACCACTTCTGCTCCCATATTGCCGAGGAGGGTGAGGGAGGTGGTGATGTCATGGAGGTGGGGGACATTGGAGATAATGACCCGCTCATCCGTGAGGAGTGAGGAGAGGAGGATGGGGAGGGCGGAGTTTTTGGCACCGGAGATGCGAATCTCCCCCTCCAGCCGTCTCCCGCCGCGAATGATCAGTTTGTCCATAGATCTGTTATGAGATTTTTAGCTTCTGCGCCTGCTGCCACTCTTGCGGGGTGTAGCCCCGAACATCGACGGCGTGGATTGCACCGCTGGTGATCTCCTGCTTCAGGGTGCGGAAGAGGGTCCGCTGCCGGGCGAGGTTTGAGACCCCCTCAAACTCCTGTCCGATAGCGGTGACGGTGAAGTGGCTGCCATCCCCTTCTACCCGGATCTCGCAGCGGGGGAGGGAGAGTGCTACCCTCTTTTTGACCTCATTACACTCCATGGCCGGCCTCCTCTCTACGGTTTGTGACTTCCAGGTGTGGTCGGGGTAGGGGCTGCAGCGGGAGCACCTCATTCACCCCGCAAGCGTCGGCTATGGCCAGAATCTGCGAGGGAACATTGATAAATTCGAGGACGCCGTGACGCAGGCGTTGGTTGCGCCACCACTCAATCATGAGCGCAACCCCGGCGCTGTCGGCCTGGGTCACTCCAGCCATATCGACCGAGATCTGTAGTGGTGCTGCAGCAATCAGGCTGAGGGTGTGGGGGTGGGCCTTCTCTACCGTGGCGAAGCTGAGACTCCCGCGAATGGTGAAGTGGCCCTGCTCGCTCATGGCGTAGCTCAGCTCACCTTCACCGCCCTGACTGATATAGTGGGTCACAAACCACCACCTTCACCACTCCCCTTACTGAAGATAAATTGACTGATGAGCTGTTCGAGGACGATAGAGGATTCGGTGAGCATCACTTTGCTCCCCTCCACCAGCGGCTCTTCCGCCCCGCCGGGGACGATACCGATATACTTTTCACCCAGGAGACCCGCGGTGTAGACACTGGCACTGGAGTCTTCGGGAAGGTTGTTAAAGTGGCCTTGAATCTCCATCGTTACAACCGCTTCAAACGCCTTGGTATCGTACTCAATGGCGGTGACCCGGCCGATGGTAACACCACCGATGGTGACCGGAGAGCGCACTTTGAGGCCGCTGATGTTCTCAAAACTGGCCTGAATAGAGTAGCCGTCCTCCTCTCCTGTCAGATTGAGGTTGCTCACCTGCATCGCCAGCACAAAGAGCGCAGCAGCCCCCATGGTGACAAAGATCCCTACCCAGATCTCAACGCTACGGGAATTCATCATGGTCTGCTTATCCTCCAAACATCAGTGCGGTCAGTATAAAGTCTAGCCCCAGTACCGCGAGTGAGGTGTGGACTACGGTACGGGTAGTGGCACGACTCACCCCTTCAGAAGTGGGTGGGGCGTCATACCCTTCAAAAATGGCGATCCAGACAGCGACAAAACCGAAGACGATACTCTTGATGATGCCGTTGGCGACATCCTCGTTAAAGACCACCTTCGCCTGCATCTGCGACCAGTAGGCGCCCTCATCGACGCCGAGTAGGCCGACGCCGACAAAGTAGCCTCCCATCACCCCCATGGCGCTAAAAATGGCGGCCAGCAGCGGCAGGGAGAAAAATCCGGCGAGGAAGCGGGGAATTAAGACCCGTTTGACCGGATCTACTGCCATCATCTCCATCGCTGAGAGCTGTTCGGTGGTCTTCATGAGCCCGATCTCTGCGGTGAGGGCGGAACCGGCGCGGCCGGCGAAGAGGAGTGCCGCCACCACGGGACCCAACTCCCGTACCAGGGTGAGGGCGACGACGGTACCCAACGACTCCTCAGCCCCGAAATCGACCAGCGTATTATAGCCCTGTAGTCCGAGCACCATTCCGACAAATAGCCCCGAGACGAGAATGATCAGTAGCGACAGGACGCCGACGGCGTAGATCTGGGCGATAATGAGATTGGGACGGAGGAGGGCGGCAGGGAGGCCAAAGAGAATCTGCAGCAGCAGGAGGTGTCCCCGCCCCAGCCGCTCAAAGAAGTTGAGCGCACTGTGGCCGAGGCTCGCCATCGCTCGGGCAGAGAGGGTGCGTACCGCCTCAAGATTGAGCATCAAGAAGCTCCTTGTCGTAGGGCTGCGCCGGAAAGTGGAAGGGGACAGGGCCGTCGGGGAGGCCGTGCATAAACTGATCGGCCCAGGCCGATTTTGATACCTTTAGCTGCTGCGGCGTGCCGGAGGCGACCACCTTGCCGTTGGCAAGAAGATAGATGAAGTCGGCGATGGCTGCAGTCTCATTGATGTCATGGGAGACGATGATGCTGGTCATCCCCAGAGCGCGGTTAAGCTTGCTAATGAGTTCGAGCAGCACCCCCATCGAGATCGGATCCTGACCGGCAAACGGTTCGTCATACATGACCAGCATCGGATCGAGGGCGATCGCCCGCGCTAAGGCGACGCGGCGTGACATCCCCCCCGACAGCTCCGACGGCATCAGGGCCGAAGCGCCGCGCAGCCCCACCGCCTCGAGTTTGGTCAGGACGAGGGAGCGGATCATCGATTCGGGAAGGCGGGTATGTTCGCGCAGGGGGAAGGCGACATTATCAAAGACCGAGATATCGGTGAGAAGGGCACCGCTCTGAAAGAGGAGACTCATTTTGCGCCGCAGCTTATAGAGGCGGCGGCGGGAGAGGGCGTGGACATTCTCCCCTTCGATATGGATCGTCCCCGCTTCCGGGCGTAACTGCCCCCCGATCAGTTTGAGCAGGGTGGTCTTCCCGGTGCCGCTCGGCCCCATGATCGCCGTAATCTTGCCCCGGGCAACATCGATATCGATACCGTCAAAGATGGCGCGACCACTGCGGGAGAAGTGGAGATCACGCACCCGGACCACTATCTTTTCGTCGTTAGCTTCTGCTCTGCTCTCTGTCATGGGTGAATCATGACAAATTTTCTTCTCTTCTGCCACACTTCGTTGCGTTATTTTAGGGTCGTGCTCTCACCCCCTTCATTTTCGAGGGTAGCCGTGATAAGATTCATTTCCTGAGTTAAATACTCAGTTAAATACCCCTTTTTTTTAATTGTATTAACTAAGGATTTTGAAACAATGAATGTAGATCAGCACCTTAAAGTCGCCATGTGGCACATGGAACAGGCTCGTATGCACGCAACCAAAGAGGGTTACAGCTGTGGTTGTCCCGCCAATGAGCACGATCAGAAGGCGATCGATGCGGTAGAGTCAGGCAAAATCGAAGAAGAGTTGGTCTGTTCTACCAAGTAACCACTCAAAACTGGAGAGAACCCGGGCGGTCGCTGTGCCGGGTTCTCTCTCTCACCAGTCCCGTTTGACCGAACTGAAGCTCACTGCCGCGAAAGCGTATGCTCACCCTCATCTCCCCCGCCAAAAAGATAGATACCGACTATCCGCTCCCACCTGTTCTGGCTGCGGCAGAGGCGACACAACCGACACTGCTCACCCATTCGCAACAGCTCATCACCACCCTGTGCAACTACACGGATGAAGGGTTGATGAAGCTAATGGCCATTAGCCGCTCGTTGGCAGAGCTGAACTCCGGGCGATACCGTAACTGGTCGCCCCCCTTCTCCCAACCTTCAGAACGACAGGCGCTCTTTATCTTTAAGGGAGATCTCTACACCGGAATCGATGTCGATAGCTGTAGCGGTGAAGATCTCTGCTTTGCCCAGAACCATCTCGCAATTCTCTCCGGTCTCTACGGCCTTCTCCGCCCCCTTGATCTCATCCACCCCTACCGCCTGGAGATGGGAACCCGGCTCCCGACCGATCGTGGCAGTAACCTGTACCAATTTTGGGGCGATATCATAACCGATGAGATCAATCGCCTACTGGCGCAGGATGAGGGGGGGGTGGTGATTAATCTCGCCTCGAATGAGTATTTTAAGGCGGTGAAAACAGCCCGGATTCAGGGTCGAATTGTCACCCCTGTCTTTAAGGAGCGAAAAGGGGAGGGGTATAAAATAGTTGGGGTTCACGCCAAACGGGCGCGGGGTGAGATGAGCCGCTATATTATTGACAACCGCATCGGGGATGTCGAACAGTTGACCGCATTTAACAGCTTGGGGTATCGCTATAGTCCAGAGCGCTCCAACGCCGATGAGTGGATCTTTATTCGTGGTTGAAACATACGACGCCGACTCTCTTCGGAGATAGTACAAAGGTCTAAATTCAATCGCTTGAATATAAAAATATTATAAAGAACTAATATATTTGAACAGGTTGCCTCTTACCACCATCCCTGCTACTGTATAAAAAAATGGTGGTAACTCTGGGGGAATGAGTGATGACATCGGCGCTGTGGCAGATATTTCTTTTGGGGGTGTTCTCGCTCTCTTTTTCGTCGCCCACTCTTGCTGAAAAACCGGTTGCACCGGAGGCGATCGCGGGTGTGGTTCGGGTCGATACCCAACAGGTGGTCGACCTGATCCTCTCAACCCCTGATCTCGTCATCATAGATGCGCGTCATGCCGACGCTTATCAGCGGGGTCATATTGAGGGGGCACTCAACTACATCGATGTCGATATCGATGCCGATCTCCTCTCACTTCTTCTGAAAACAGAGAATACACCGCTCCTCCTCTACTGCAATGGCCCCCACTGTCTGCGTAGTGCCAACGCCGCGACCAAGGCGCTGGAGTTCGGATATCGCCGCATCTACTGGTATCGAGATGGGTGGCAACAGTGGCGGGAGAGTCAGCTCCCTGTCGCTTACTGAGCCGTTGATGGTGTCAAAAGGGCTGTTGCCGGGGTGGTTAGTCTCTATTCGCAGCCTCACTCTGACTACGATTCTGGTGCTGGGGCTGGTGGGGACGCTCTCTCTCATCATCTCCAATTACCAATTCTCCGAAGCGGTAACCACTACGGTGCGAAGCGGGGTGGAGGCGATGATTCGGATGGCGGTTACCGAACGGAGTCTGAAGATCCATCAGCACACCCTGGAGTTGGCAAACCGTATTCAGTCCCGTGCCGATTATCGCCGTTATGCACAGGGTGTTGCAGCGGATCTCGGGCAGTTACAGCTTCTCCTGGATGAGCCGTTTACCCGGGGTTATCCCAACTCCTATCAGATCGATCTCGTTAAGTTACGCAGTTATGACCGCGATCTAAAACTGATTGCTCAGTCGCAGCAGGCGTCAACCCTACCAGAGGAGATGCCCCTCTTTCTGCGCAAAGAGATCCTTGACCATCGTGGTAGTGATCGCTACAAGGCGGTAGGAGGGTACTGGAGTGAGGGGTCGACACCACTCTACTCTGTGGTGGTGGTGACCGGGGGGCTGAAGATCAGCGGCTATCTCGAGGTGGTGGTGGAGCCGGTATTCACCCTGCGCCAGATCGATGAGTCTACCCCGTTTCCGATCTCAATTGTGACTCTGGATGGGGAGGATCTCTTCTCAAGTTCGCGTCTGCAACAGCGTGGGGGACCACACCACTCACCGGTCCGTTTTGAGGTGGGTGAGAAGGATCGCCCTCCTGTGCTCGAGATTCATGGCCATGAAGATTTTGAGAAGCTGACAGCTTCGATGGAACAGACGAAGCGGCTGGTGATGACCATTCTTCTCTGCTCTAATGTGGTGGTGCTCTTGCTTGCGGTCATCCTTCTGAGTCGGTTGATCTTCTCCCCCCTACGGCGGATCGGCCGTACCCTGCATCGGGTAAAAGAGGGGGATCTTGAGGTCACATTCGTCGGGAGAGGGGTGAGTGAACTGGATCAGCTGGCAGATATGCTCAATCTGATGCTTGATAAGATTCGTGAGCGTGATCACCAACTCACACAGCACGCCCACGCGCTCGAGGCGCTCTCCTCCACCGACGGTCTAACCGGTATCGCCAACCGTCGCTGCTTTGACCTGACTCTGGAGAAGGTGTGGCGTCAGGGTCAACGGGAGCACTCACCGGTCTCTCTTCTTATTCTCGATATCGACTACTTTAAAAAATATAACGACCATTACGGTCATCAGAGGGGGGATGACTGTATCGTCAAGATCGCGTCGATTATCAGTGAGCACGCCCGCCGTCCACAGGATCTCGCTGCGCGTTATGGTGGGGAGGAGTTTGTGCTGTTATTGGGAAATACAGCGATGGAGGTGGCAGCGAAGATCGCCAGTAGCGTTGTTACGACAGTCAATGCAGCGTGTTATGAGCACAACAAATCGCTCATCACCGATCATGTAACGGTCAGTGTCGGTGTCGCCAGCGTTGTTCCCGCTGAGGGGGCGGTCGCCACCCATCTGATTGCAGATGCGGATCGCGCCCTCTATTATGCCAAAAGTGAGGGGCGCAACCGCGTTTCGTGCTGTGGGGTTGACGGGACGGTGACCACGAACAAGAGCGAGGTCAAAGGTTGATCACTACAGGTTTGAACTCTGGAGATAGCGTTGATAGAGGAGAGATACCCTCCGCACATAGTTGCGGGTCTCGTCATAGGGGGGGATCCCGTTATAGCGTTTGACCGCATTTTCGCCGGCGTTATAGGCGGCAGCGGCAAGGCGGATATCCCCTTGAAACTGATCGAGGAGCAGACGGAGATAACGGCTGCCGGCGTTGATATTCTCCCAGCTGTTAAAAGGATCAGCGACCCCGAACCGCTCCTGGGTGGCGGGCATGAGCTGCATCAACCCCTCCGCCCCCGCTTTTGAGACCGCCTTGGAGTTAAAGGAGGATTCAGAGTGGATCACCGCCCGAATGAGGGCAGGCTCCAGTCGATACTTTGTTGCAGCCTCGGCAATCACCTGCTGATATGCAGTAGTATTGAGCTTGGCCTGGCTCCAGTTCGCGGCAGAGCGCTGGCAGCCGAGGTAGCTGGTGCGGCATGAAGGGCGAATCACCTTGTAGTTACCGTGGCGCGGTTTGAGATGGCTGTAGGTGACTACGCCGTCACTGTCGACAAACTTATAGAAGGCGGCGGTCGCCACCCCATCGGGAGTTAGGGTCGTGAGGAGAGTCAGCGCCAGGACAACGAAAAACGGCTGGTTCATCGCGATAAAGAGTGGCGCTGTTCTCAGAAAACCTCTGCAGCGGCAAAGACCGGCCCGTCAACACAGACGCGACGCATCGCCTTCCCTTTGGTCGTAGTCACCTCAACTACACAGCCGGCACAGCCGCCAACACCGCACGCCATAAACTCCTCCAGTGAGACCTGACAAGGTAGGGCAAACTCTCGTGCCAGATGCGCCACCGCCTCGAGCATCGGCTCTGGACCACAACTGAAGATCTCCACCTCTTGCAGCTGCTCCGGGGCGAGAGAGCGCAGCCAGATCCGCGCCAGATCGGGGACATAGCCCGAAAAGCAGCCGCTAAAGCCCTGGTTTGAAGTGAGGCGAGAGGGGACCCCCCACGCCTCGAGCAGAGGCATGGCAGCGATCACCTCCGGCTCCAGACCAGAGACCATAATCGCAGAGGGTTGCGGGTTAAAGGGGAAAGGGACCTCAGATCCGAGAATTACCAGCGGATGGTAGCCCTCATCTCCACGAAGCTGATCGGCAAGAAAGACCATTGGTGGCATCCCGACTCCGCCCCCGAGAAGGAGGGGGCGGGGGCGATCGCGGTTGAGCTGAAAACCGTTGCCGATGGGGCCGAGGAGGCTGATCTTCTCACCGATTTGGCGTTGGCTGAGGAGGGTGGTCCCCTCTCCAAGCCGTTTATAGAGGATCTCGATCCAGCCGGCAGTGGGATCGACACGCATAATGGAGAGTGGTCGACGCAGGGGGAGGGAGGGCGCCACGGTAAGGTGGACAAAACTCCCCGCCCGGGCAGTGGCGGCGATCTGCGGAGCCTGCAGACGGATGAGGTGCTGCTCCCCTTCAAGGTGGTGATGGCTGAGGATGGTGCCATCGCTGTACTCTATGGTGTTACGGTGATTGTGAGGGACCATTGCGTTCTTTTTAGTGGGTAGCGGAGGTGGCGGTTGAGGGGGTGGTTGGTTGCTGACGCTGCAGCCAGCCCTCAAGAATGATTTCAGCCGAGCGTTGATCAAGGTCGAGTTTGGGGCTGTGATCTCCCTGTTTTAGATCTCGTGCCGCAGCATCGGAGGTGAGGCGCTCATCCTCAAAGTGAACCGGCAGACGGTAGCGACCAGAGAGCTGATTCCCAAAACGGCGGGCGCGGTGGGTGAAAGGGAAGGGGGTGCCATCGAGGTGGAGCGGTAGCCCCACCACCACCGCTTCCGGTTGCCACTGGGCGATCACCCGAGTGAGATCGGGCCAGGCGATGCTTCCGTCCCGGCGTGAGGAGAGGGTCTCAATCCCACGGGCGGTGGTGGTGATGGTCTGGCCGACAGCGATACCGATACGCCGTTCGCCAAAATCAAAGCCGAGATAGACGCCTGGACGACGGGGGAAGGGGATCCCTTCAGGCATGGCCAAATCCAGACGCCAGCCGTGACATATCGATACCGATGGTGGCTGCAGCCGCCGCGCGCATCTCATGAAATGGGGTCTCGAAGATGAGATCAGTGGTTGCGGGAGCGGTGAGCCAGGCGTTTTCGATTAACTCATTTTCGAGCTGCCCTGCGCCCCAGCCGGCATATCCCATCGCCACCAGATAGCGGTGGGGGGCGCGATCACTGTTCAGTGCCACCAGGATATCGCGTGAGGTGGTGAGGGCGATATCGTCACTCACCCGCATCGACGATGCCCACTCTCCCACCGGGGTGTGGATGACAAAGCCGTGATCCTGCTGCACCGGTCCACCCTCAAAGGCCATGATATGTTCTGACAGCGTGGGGGGGACCTCCACCTGGCTCTGTCGGAGGATCTCGGCAACAGAGACCACCGAAGGGCGGTTAATCACCACCCCCATCGCCCCTTCACTGTTGTGTTCACAGATGAGGGTCACCGTCCGCTCAAAATTGGGATCGGTCAGGGTCGGCATCGCCAGAATTAGCTGATTCTTAAATGTGAATTCGGTAATCATCCTAAAATCCGCAGTTGGACACCGTGAAGGGTGCGTTTGTGGCGGTGCAGTGCAACGAAGGCATGGATGCCG
>JADFYS010000349.1 GCA_015232955.1 Gammaproteobacteria bacterium | reverse complement strand
GAGGCAGACATCCGAGATTAGGGGCGGGAGAGATCTACAATCTTCTGAAGATCGTACTCTGCATTGCCGCCCACCTTCTTTACCAGCCGCGCCATCTCCTGATCGAGGGTGGTGCGTTGACTCTGATGGAGCAGACCTACGGCCAGTTTACCCTGACGATTGACCTGCTGGACATGGGCCATGGCCGAGCTGCTGTCGTCAAGTTCAAGATCATCGGGAACATCCACCACCAATCCCTTGAAATATTTTGCCGTATCAATCTTGTTAAATGTAGGACACTGGGAAAAGATATTGACAAAAGAGAAGCCTTGATGCTCCAGCGCCCCCTTAATCAGGCTGGCACACATCTTGGGATTACCGGCAAAGGCCTGACCGACATAGGTAGCGCCGTAGGTGAGCATATAGAGTACCGGATCCAGTGGCTCCTCCACCCCACCGTAGGGAGTGGTGTAGGCCTTCATCTCTTTGCGAGAGGTGGGGGATACCTGCCCTTTGGTCAGCCCATAGATGCGATTATCCATCAGGATATAGGTCATATTGATATTTTTTCGCGCAAGATGGGGCATATGACCGCCACCAATAGAGAACCCGTCACCGTCCCCACCGGTAACGATCACCGCGAGATCGGGGCGTGCGAGCTGGGTTCCAGTGGCGACCGCACCGGCGCGGCCATGGAGGGTGTGCATCTTGTACGACTGGACAAAATAGGGGGTGCGCGAAGAGCAGCCGATCCCAGAGAGGTTGACGGTATAGTTGGGATCAAGCCCCAGCTCTGACATTGCACGGTACATCCCGGCAAGGACACCGTAGTGACCACATCCCGGGCACCAGACCGGTTCAACCTCTGACTTAAACTCTTTTGGCTTCATCTCCACCTGATGGAAGTGCTGGGTCATGTCATTCATTTGCTGATCTCCTCAACTTTGGCAACAATCATCGCGGGGGTGAAGGGGAGACCACCACAGATGGTATAGGGGATGGGTTTGAGTGAGGTCTCTGCCCGCAGAAAATGGGAGAGCTGTCCCTGAAAGTTGACCTCTGGAACCAGTATCTGGTCGCATTCGGCGGCAAACGCCTCGTACTGCGCCACCGGCATCGGCCAGAGCAGCTTGGGATAGAGCGCTTTCACCTTCTGTCCGGCAGCGGTGAGCCGTTCAATCGCCTCTCGCACCACACCGATGGTACTCCCCCAGGCGATGATGCCGACGGTGGCCTGGCCCTCGACACCATCGCGTTCGGCGGGTCTGTATTCATCCACCAGCGGCTGGATTTTGTGGATCCGTTTGCGGTGCATCGTCTCATGGTTCTCGGGGGTGTAGCGTGGGGCGCCGGTCTCACCGTGCTCGAGACCGGTGGCGATATGCATCGCCCCCGGGGTACCGGGATCGGCCATGGGTGAGATGAGATCTTCTGTCAATGCGTAGCGTCTGTACTCTCCATCGCCATCCCACCGTTTGCGCTGAATGATCTCAAATTGATCCGCCTTGGGTGTGGGAATGGTCTGGGTAGAGAAGGCGAGAGAGCCATCGGAGAGGAGAATCACCGGAGTCTGGTATTTTTCGGCAAGATTGAGTGCCTCGGCGGTCATCTCGACGCAGTCCTTGACATTCTCCACCGAGAGAACGATGCGTGGGGCATCGCCGTGGGCGCCGTGAATGGCGAGAAAGAGATCCGACTGCTCATGTTTGGTGGGCAGACCGGTGGAGGGGCCGCCGCGCTGGACATCTACAATCAGGGCCGGGGTCTCACTCATGAAGGACATCCCGATCATCTCGCTCATCAGGGCGAGACCGGGGCCGGAGGTGGCGGTCATCGACCGTTTGCCGGCGTAAGAGGCGCCCACAACCTGTGAGATGGAGGCGATCTCATCCTCTGCCTGTATCAGTGTCCCCCCGAGCTTGGGGATATGCTCGGAAACATACTTCGCCACCTCGGTCGCCGGGGTGATGGGGTAGGCGGAGAAGAAGTCGAGCCGACCAAGAATCGCGCCGAGACCAACCGCCTCGTTTCCGGAGATGATGATCACATCCTTCGGCTCCTTGGCATCAGCGACCCGCCAGCTATCTTTTTTCTCTAGCGCTTGCGCAAATCCCTTTCCAAGCTCAAACGCCTCCAGGTTCTTGGCGAGGACCTTCTCCCCCTTCTTGCCAAACTTGTCCGAAAGCACCCGTATCAGGGTCTCCTCATTAATGTTAAAGAGATGAGAGAGGGCGCCGAGCGCCACCATATTCTTCGCCCGCTTCTCGCCAAGCTTCTTCGCCGTGGCACTCATTGGAATCGGATAGGCAGAGACACCGTCGGGGAGATCTGGCTCGAAATCTCCTCCCGGACCGTCATAGACAAAGGCGGTACCCGGGGTGAGAAGGTGGCGGTTTAACTCATAAGCCTCGCCGTTAAAGGCGCAGAAGACATCAAAGGTATCCCCCTGGTTGTGGATATGGTTGGCACTAATCCTCACCTGGTACATCGCGTACCCCCCCTTAATCTCCGCGGGAAAGGTTTTGAAGGTGTAGATCTCCAGACCGGCGCGGGCACAGGCAGCGGAGATAAAGTCTCCGGTAGAGATAATACCCTCTCCTCCCTCTCCGGCAACACGGATGACGAGGTCACTTTTTTCCATTCAAAAACTCCTTGGGACATGGGTTGAAAATCGGGAAATGGTGCCGTGGTGCTGAACGACTCCCCGGAGAGAGGCGGGCACTGATAACGGGTTTGGTCGGCCAGAGTCTGCCGGGAGCTCCCCCCACTAGCGGCCGCAAGATTGGTGTCATTCTACTGGATTTGGGGGTACGGCGCAAAAGGGGCATATTCTGGGTTTTTTTGTTTGGCTTCTTCATTTTGTGTGCTACGATAAATTTTTGCAGGTTTCTGTCTCTGAAAGAGATCTGTAAATTTTCACAATTTGCCCGATTTTCTCTACCACTGTTGGGAACCTGACTCCGTAATGATGCGAATACCATTGACCCGAACCCGCAGCTTCCTAGTTGCTGCACTCTCTGCAACGATCTACTGCTCTCC
>JADFYS010000348.1 GCA_015232955.1 Gammaproteobacteria bacterium | reverse complement strand
ATCGTCGCGGAGATTGGGGGAGGAGGTCGTACAAAAAAAGGGTAGCGGTTTTTTCCCTGTTGCTTGTAGCTCTGTTGATAGCGCAGCTACAGGTTCCTCTGACGGTCCTTACAACTGCAGAGGTGGCCGCGGCTTCCCCACAGGTGGTTCGATCACCGATGGAGGGTGTTGTCGGTGAAGTTGTGGTACGCCCGAACAGCTCTGTAGTTACGGGGGATCTGCTATTGCGTCTCGATGACTCCGCTTTAAGGGCGCGACTGGATGTTGCCAGGCAAGAGCTGTCGATCGCTGAGGCGGAACATCTGCGTGCGGAACAGGCAGCGGTGGGTGATCGTCAGTTTTCTGCGCAGCTTCCCGTGTTAAAAGCGAGAATTTCACAACGAAAAGCAGAGGTTCATTATGTACAGTCGTTATTACAACGGATAGAGATTCGTGCCGCCAGTGATGGAATTATCATCATTCATGACTTGAGTCAGCTTGAGGGCCAGGTTGTGGTAGCGGGGCAGCGTTTAATGACCATTGCCGATCCCGATTCGGTTGAGGTTGAGTTATGGCTTCCGGTTGGTGACAGTATCTCTCTGCCTGAAGGGGCAAAGGTTAGCCTCTATTTGAATAGCAGACCACTACAACCTTTGGATGCAACCCTTACCCGACTTGACTATCTGGCGGAGGTATCCCAGGACGGGGTGTTGGCCTATAGAGGACGGGCGACTCTGGACGAGCGTGATACACCACCTCGTATCGGTTTACGAGGAACAGCAAAGATATATGGCGACAGGGTCGCCTTATACTACTATCTGTTGCGTCGACCCTATGCGGCGCTGCGGCAGTATTTTGGAATATAACGCATTGTTTCAACAGCCTGTTCCAACCGTTCGACAGGATCTCAATCTTTTACCGGCACAAACAGATGAAAATGGCCATCCCGCCTGGTTATTGCATGACCCCTTAAGCGGTCGCTATTTTCGCTTGGGACGAGTGGAGGTTGAGCTTCTGACTCATCTTGGGGCAGGCGATAGTGCGGCAGTCGCTTCCTCTGCATCGGCGTCTCTTGGCGAAGCGGTTCTTCCAGAGCGGGTGGACAACCTTTTACTATTTCTTCGTGGAAATAATCTGGTTGACGGCGATGATCTTCAGCAACGCTCCTTTTTGCGGCAGCGTAACAGTCGTGATTCCTGGGTGACCCATCTTGCCAAAAGTTATCTGTTTATTCGGATCCCCCTTTTCAACCCGGATCGCTTTCTTGAGACAACGCTTCCGTGGGTGAAGTGGATTTTACATCCGGTGATGCGCACGGTACTTTTACTGCTATTGATTACAGGATTTTGGCTAACCCTGCGTCAAAGCGAGCAGTTTTATGCAACTTTTATCCATTTTTTTACCCCTGAGGGGATGGTTCTCTTCGCCATTGCGGTGATTATGGTTAAGGTTCTGCATGAGTTGGGTCACGCCTATGTTGCCAAGGCATACGGCTGTAAAGTGCCTGTGATCGGCGTCGCCTTTCTCGTGCTGTGGCCTGTGTTATATACCGACACTACCGACAGTTGGAGGCTGACGGATCGCAGAGCACGCCTGAGGATTGGCAGTGCCGGAATGGCAGTGGAGATTGTGATAGCGATTATATCCCTTTTTTTGTGGAATCTGGCTGACGAGGGTGGGGTTAAATCAACCCTTTTTTTATTGGCAACATCGACCTGGGTCATGAGTCTTTTGGTGAATCTAAACCCACTAATGCGCTTTGATGGTTATTATCTCTTTTCTGACTGGATATCCATTCCCAATCTTGAACATCGCGCACACGCAATGGCTCGTTACTGGATGCGTGAGAGACTCTTTGCGTTGCAGCAACCCCCTCCAGAGCCACTTGATTTACGACTGGTTCTCTTCGCCTTTGCGGTCTGGACCTATCGTTTTATCCTGTTTATAGGTATCGCGCTGTTAGTCTATTACCTCTTTTTTAAGCTGTTGGGGATACTCCTTTTTATGTTGGAAATCGGCTACTTTATTTTGGCGCCTATCGGCCGAGAAGTGGTCAGGCTCTATAAGGTCAGGCATCTGTTTCATATGAATATCACTTCACTTCGCACTGTGGCTGTCTTTGGCCTGGTAGTCGGCCTGGTTCTCATACCCTGGCAGGGAACGGTAGAGCTGGCTGCAGTTTATGGTCATCGCTATCAGCCGATATATGCGCCGCATAGTGGTGCGCTGTCCGGGTTATCGGTGAACAACGGCGATTTTGTGATGAAAGCTCAACCGCTCTTTGCTATCACCTCGCCAGAGCTGGATTTTGATCTGCAACAGCGGCAACGGCGCCTTTTTGAACTGCAGCAGCAGCGTATTGCCTCCGGTTTTTCTGCACTGGATAGTGATCGAACCCTGGTCATCGCTTCGGATATTGCCGGGCAACTGCAGACCATCCGCACACTGCAACGACGGCACGAGCGGCTACAGGTAAGCGCCAGTGTAGCGGGAGAGGTTGTAAATATGAACCCCGGGTTACGCAAAGGAGACTGGCTGACAGAGGGGGAGTATATTCTGACCATTCGTGATCCGGAGAGGGTTGAGATAACCGCGTATCTGCCTGAATCAGATATTACCCGTCTTCGTCTACAGCAAAAGGGTCTCTTTTATCCGGATGGTGGTGGTTTTGAGCCTTTTGAGGTCGAGGTGACAGAGATTGAAGATCTTGGTCTAGACGAGATCCTGCAACCTATGGTGGCCTCGCTGTTTGGGGGAAGGGTTGCTGTACGAGAGAACAGCTCGGGAGAGATGATTCCGGTAACCGCTACCTATCGGGTTCAGCTTCAACCATCGGCCCAAAGGAGCGAGCCGCTACGCCAGTTGCGTGGAACCGTGGTGGTCAATGGGGTTACTGAATCCTTCTTTAGCCGTAGCTATCGCAAGGTGGTCGCAATACTTGTTCGAGAAAGCGGTTTTTAAGCCAGATGCTGTAGTCTGGATGAAAAGGAGCGTAGGGCTAAGGATGATAAATGGATATTAACAACGCATCGAAAAAAGGAGAAC
>JADFYS010000347.1 GCA_015232955.1 Gammaproteobacteria bacterium | reverse complement strand
TGTCTATTGCAAGGAGTTGTAACGCCGCAATGCGCCGCCACAAATGCGGCATTCGCGGTGTAGCGCTGTTCACCCAAAAAGTGAAGCTGAAATATTGTAAATTTCATTGTATAATCATTGTCTTGATGGAAATATGCAGCGGTCAACTGCGGATTTTAGGTTAAACCACCAATTCGCGTTATCATAGCTCATTCCCAAGAGAGCTGAAAATAGTGGTTCCGAAAATCGGCTTCGTGCAGCCTTCACCCCATAAAAGGTTACGCTTCGCAACACCATCAAATCCAGTATTTTCAACTATTTTGGATCTATTCTCCAGGAATCCACCATTCAGAGGAAATCATGGCAACTTATAGTACCAGTGAATTTAAGCGCGGTATGAAAATTATGATCGACGGTAACCCCTGCAATATCGTCGAAAATGAGTTTGTAAAACCGGGCAAGGGTCAGGCGTTTAGCCGGGTCAAGATCCGCAATCTAATCAACGGCCGGGTGGTTGAAAAGACATTTAAATCCAATGAGAGTGTTGAGGCGGCAGATGTGGTGGAGAGTGAGATGCAGTACCTCTACACCGACGGTGAACAGTGGCACTTTATGGATCCGGCCACCTATGAGCAGATTGCCGCCGATAAAAACGCGGTTGGTGAAGAGTATAAGTGGCTGCGTGATCAGGACAACTGCACCATTACTCTCTGGAACGGTGCCGCAATTAGTGTCACCCCTCCCAACCATGTGACCCTCCGTGTCACCGAGACAGAACCGGGGGTGCGAGGCGATACTGCTCAGGGAGCGACCAAACCCTGTTTCCTCGAGACCGGGGCGGAGATTCTGGTGCCGCTCTTTGTCAATATCGACGATATGATTAAGGTCGATACCCGCACCGGAAGCTATATCTCACGGGTCAGGGATTAGGTAATATTTACGCTATGAGTGGCGATACAGTCCAAAATGACTGGCGCCCCTCGGCGACGCTAGAGACCCTGCGCCAACGGGCGGAACTGCTCCACCGCATACGGGAATTTTTCTCCTCCCGTGGCGTACTCGAGGTCGAAACCCCTATCCTCTCCATGGCAGCAACCAGCGATCCCTCGCTGGAGAGCTTCTCCCTTCTCTCCCCTAACCGCTATCTCCACACCTCACCCGAACTAGCGATGAAGCGGCTGCTGGCCGCTGGGAGCGGGCCGATCTATCAGCTGTGCAAGGTGTTTCGCCGTGATGAGTCTGGACGCCACCACAACCCTGAATTCACCCTGCTTGAGTGGTATCGACCCGGCTGGAGTTATCGGGAGCTGATGGCTGAGGTGGAGGCGCTAATCCATGCACTCTCCTCCACGCCACTCCCCCCTATTCAGCGTCTGAGTTACCGTGAAGCGTTGTTGACCCATGCCGGTGTGGATCCCTTCTCCTGCACAACAGAGAGTCTTTTGCAGCGACTAGAGCGGGGAGGAATCAATCTCCATCAACCCCGGAGTTACACCCTTCGTCAGCTCCTCGATCTGGTGATGGCGGAGCTGGTCGAAACTCAACTCACTCACGCCCCTCCGCTCTTCATCTATGACTACCCGGCAGAGCAGGCGGCACTGGCGAAGATAAAACCTGATGCCCCTCACCTTGCCGAACGGTTTGAACTCTTTATACAGGGGGTGGAGTTGGCCAACGGTTTCTCTGAGCTGGTGGATGGCGCTGAACAGGAGCAGCGTTTTCGCACCGAGTTACAGCAGCGTGAAGAGGCGGGGTTGTCACGCCCCCCGATCGACAGGCGCTTCCTTGCGGCACTACATCACGGTATGGAGGCGTGTGCCGGAGTCGCTCTCGGGGTCGATCGCCTTCTGATGCTGTTACTGGGGAAAGAGCGGATCGCAGAGGTGATCAGTTTTGACTTTGAGCGGGCATAGTGGCGACCGCTTGCCCCATTTTGACCACACTTCCTGAAGAGAGGGCGGGATCCCATACAATATCCCCGTTGGCGAAGAGAAGGATGACGGTGGATCCCATGTTGAATCGTCCCATCTCCTCCCCCTTTTTCAACTGCGGTGGCGCAGATCCCTGGTAGGACCACCGGCGCGGCTTGAGGGTGGTAGGTGGTGTCACTTCCCCAGCCCAGACCGTCTCAATACTGCCGACATTGACCGCACCTACCAGAACCATCGCCATCGGCCCCAACGCCGTATCGAACAGGGTCACCACCCGCTCGTTGCGAGCGAAGAGGGCGGGAATGGTCGCTGCGGTCGCCTGGTTGACGCTAAAGAGTCTCCCCGGAAGGTGGATCATCTGCTGTAACTCCCCGTCAAAGGGCATATGGATGCGGTGATAGTCGCGGGGGGAGAGGTAGATCGTGGCGAAGCTCCCCTGTGCAAACTGCTCACAGAGGGGGGAACTGGTACCGAGGAGTTTCGCTACAGAGTAGTGGTGCCCTTTGGCCTGAAACAGGGTCCCATCGGTGATCGCCCCCAGCTGACTGATGGCCCCATCTACCGGAGAGACGATACTGTTTGTCGCAGTTGCAATCGGACGCAGCTCTCTCTTTAACGCACGGGTAAAAAAGGCGTTAAAATGGCGAAACTCTTCAGGTGAGGATATTTCCGCCTCGGTGAGATCTATCCGGAAGAGGCGCATAAAGTGGCGAATCAGGAAGTTTTTAACCGCCGGCTGCTCAATTCGGGTCACACCATGGATCAGGCGTGAGATAAAATGGCCCGGCATCAGATATTGGGGATAACCCTTCACATAATCGAGTAGTGGCAATGTTTAGCTCCCTTCTGTGTCTGTTATGGAGGTAATGCCATTCAGAAGAGATGTAGCGGACACTCCCACCCTGCACTTAATGACATTGGTTATGGAGGATGTATTGTCGCACGACTCTATCCCCTGTCCCAATCTATAATCCTAAAATCCGCAGTTGACCGCTACGAATACCCATCAACATCATAATTATGCAATGAAATCCACAACATTTGCGTTTCACCTTTTGGGTGAACTGCGCTACACCGCGAATGCCGCATTTGTGGCGGCGCATTGCGGCGTTACAA
>JADFYS010000346.1 GCA_015232955.1 Gammaproteobacteria bacterium | reverse complement strand
TCATGCGGCTTCATGCCTTGAATAGCCACACTTCTCGACTCCCTGAAATCCAGTGTTTCCAAGTATCTTGGGTATAACGATATAATTACACGGGGGAATCGACTAATGGGCAGTGTCGTGCATCGATGATCCCTCAAGCGGGATCCCTCGCCAGAGAGGCAGCGGCGCTGGTCGAGAGACGCCTCTGGCTGCGGATCCGCTGAACGATAGCCAATGCCCTTTTGTTAAGGGTCGGACTCTCCACGACCCGCTTGGCGAGACGCCGTGGAGCGATAGCAGATGCGACCGTCGTTACTTCTCCGCTGACTTCATCGCGCTCCGATCGGTCAACATTTTATCAATCAGACCATATGCGACCCCCTCTTCAGCACTCATAAAGTTGTCGCGTTCGGTATCGCTTTTGATCTGATCAAGAGACTGCCCGGTGTGGTTTGCCAGGATCTGGTTCAACTCATCGCGAATGCGCAGGATCTCTTTGGTATGGATCTCAATATCAGTCGCCTGTCCCTGATATCCTCCCAGAGGCTGGTGAATCATCACCCGACCGTGGGGCAGGATAAAACGCTTCCCTTTGGCACCACCGGCAAGGAGTACCGCCCCCATACTCGCCGCCATGCCGATGCACATTGTTCCGACATCTGGTTTGATAAACTGCATCGTGTCATAGATGGCGAGGCCGGCACTCACCGACCCCCCAGGGGAGTTGATATAGAGACTGATATCCTTGTCGGGGTTTTCCGACTCCAGAAACAGAAGCTGCGCCACGATCAGGTTGGCCATGTGATCTTCAATCGGACCAACAATAAAGATCACCCGCTCCTTGAGGAGACGAGAGTAGATGTCGTAGGCCCGTTCGCCACGAGGGGTCTGCTCCACCACCATCGGTACCAGCCCCGAATTTTGTAGCGACTGCGCCCCTGTAGTGTGCCCTTGTTCTGACTGTTCTCTCATGCCGTTATCCTTTGATCATCTCTGCGAAAGTGACGCCCTTCTCGACCACCGTTACCTGAGACATCACCCACGCCACTACATCCTCTTCCATCAGCAGTGACTCTATCTCACCAAGACGATTTTTATCTCCATGGTAGAAATTCACCACCTCTTGCGGCTGTTCATAGCTGGCAGCGATGCGTTCAATCTCACTCTTCACCCGCTCTGCCTCAATCTTAATCTCTGCGGTCTGCGCTATCTGATGGAAGATAAAACCGATCTCCAGCCGTCGCTTCGCCTCGGCAGCAAAGATAGAGAGATCGAGCTTGATCTCTTCCTTCCCCTGCGGTATCTGCATATTGGACTGCATTTGACTCCGCATCCGCTTTGCCTCTTCCTCGATCATCGAAGAGGGGATCTCAAATTCACCCTGCTTCTCTAGCAGCATCGCAATGACCGCATCTTTATTGATCTTCTTCAACCGTTGCTGCAGCTCCAGCTCCATATTGTTGCGAACATCATGGTCAAACTTGGTACGATCCCCATCCTCGATGCCAAAATCTTTGATAAAGGCCTCATCAATCTCGGGCAACGACGCCTCTTCAACCCGGGTCACCTCGACCGCGAACCGGACATCCTTTCCGGCGTACCCCTTCTCTGCGTAATTGTCGGGAAAACGGAGATCAAGGTCGAACTTATCTCCAACTTGCTTACCCCGTAGCCCCTCTTCAAAGCCGGCGATCATCCGCCCCTCGCCGAGGATAATCTCTACCCCCTGACCACTGTTGCCAGAGAAGGGTTCACCCCCCATAGTGCCTTCAAAGTTGACCTGAACACGGTCACCATCCGCGGATTCCCGCGCCACTTCACTCCAGATCCGTCGCTGCTTGCGCAGGGTGAGGAGCATCTCCTCAAAATCACTCTCTTCAATGGTTGAGACTTTTCGCTCCAGAGTTACCCCATCTAACGGGGCCAATGTCACCTCTGGCCGAATCTCGTAGGTAGCGGTGTACTCAAACAGCCCATCCTCTTCGTTAATGGAGACTATTTTTGGCGGGGCTACCGGCTGGGCCTGCTCCTGACGCATCGCATCAGCGATACTCTTCTGTATGACCTCATTCACCACCTCCTGCTGCACCTGCGACCCGTACTGTTGACGAATCACCCGCATCGGAATCTTACCGGGGCGGAAGCCGTGCATCTTCATTTTCTTCCCCAGCTTCTGCAGGCGACTGTTCACCTCTTTAGTGATATCCGTTCCGGGTAAGCCCACTTTCATCTCACGCAGAACTGCACCCTTCGACTCAACTGAAACCTGCATTACGACTCCTAAAATCTGATCTACGACCGTGTATTGAAAAAAAATTCGCGAGATTATACCCCTTTGTCCTGATATCGCCTACCAGTTGCAGCCATTCGCTGCCGATTTTTCGTTTTTTGAGAGAATCTACAGCTGTACCTGGCATCCTCTGGGCGCAATGTCATTCAGTTAAGGGTGGTGATCACCGCTACCCGATTGACGGGACGCCGCAGACCCGTCCATGGGGCCTGACGATGGCGTCCATACCATCGACACCCGACAATCGGGTAGCGGACATCCCTAACCTTAATGTCATTGCCTCTGGGCGAATTGGCTACCCTTTCTCTCCTCTTCTTCGTGTAGAATAAAACCGCCTCCTTCACAACTCTAAACCAATCGAGGAACAGCTTTGAATACGGGGACTCCAGAAACCTTTCTCGCCGCCAACCCTGACGGACTACGACTGCTGCTCAATCACCTGCCGCAGGGGCTGTTAATTCTGGATCAAGATCGGATCTGCTTCACCAGCCAGACCCTGCTTACCCTGGTCGGCCTCACCGATGCTGAAACTCTGCTTCACCAGCACTGGGAACAGTTGATCGACGATGAGTCGCGTCAGGCGATGAAAAACGCCCTCTCTGCGCTACGCAGCAAGGTGCGCAACAACAATCCGATCGAACTCATCCTCCAATCCAGCAGTGAAAAGCGGCTCTATTGTGAAGCGACCTTTGCCCTCGCCGCGGTTGCTGACACCGAGTTGACCCTGATCTCTCTCCGCGACATCACCGCCCAGAAGCATCAGGAGCAACAGG
>JADFYS010000345.1 GCA_015232955.1 Gammaproteobacteria bacterium | reverse complement strand
GGAGAGGGCCGGGGTGAGGGCTAAAACAGGCCAGGGGAGTGAATGGTTACGCTAATGTATTTCACGCTAAAATCCGCTGCGGATTTTAGGATTATCTTGATGGAAATATGCAGCGGTCAACTGCGGATTTTAGGATCATTCAGGCGATGACATTGAAGCCCCAGCCAACCAGCGTGAACGCGACCGCGAGCACCCCGGCGAAAAGCGCCAGCGCCTGCCACTTAAGCACCTTGCGCAGGATCAGCAGCTCCGGCAGCGACAGGGCTGCTACGCTCATCATCAGCGCCAGCGTGGTCCCCACCGCCACCCCCTTGGTCAGCATCGCCTCTGCAACCGGGATCACTCCCGTGGCGTTCGAATACAAAGGGATACCCATCAACACCGCTGCCGGTACCGTATACCAGGCATCACCGCCCAGATTCTCGCCGACCCACTGCTCCGGCACGAAGCCATGGAACAGCGCACCGACACCGATACCGAGCAGCACCCACTTCCAGATGCGGCCGATGATCGCCTTGACCTCCGCCAGGGCATAACGGTGGCGTCCGGCAAACGACCTGTCGGGCTCGGGAAGGTCTGCCTGGCCCATCTGGATATTCCAGACATACTCCTCGACCCAGCGTTCGGGTTTGAAGGATTGCATGACGATGCCGCCGAACCAGGCCACCAGCAACCCCGCGCCGACATATAGCGCGGCTAACTTCCAGCCCAGGATCCCGACCAGGATCACCGCGGCTACTTCGTTGATCATCGGGCTAGCTATCAGGAACGAAAAGGTCACGCCCAGCGGGATACCAGCCTCGACGAAGCCGATGAACAGTGGCACCGACGAGCAGGAACAGAATGGCGTAACCGCCCCGAGCGTGACCGCGAAGCCGCGCGCCTGCCAGTCAGGTCTACCCCGTACGAACTCTCGTACCCGCTCAGGCGACAAGAGTCCTCGCAGCAGCCCCATGATATAAATTACAATCACCAGCAGTACGAAGATCTTGGCGATATCCATCACAAAAAACTGCACAGCGGCCCCACTGGCACTGTCCGAAGAGAGTCTCAGCAGACCGAAAGCCACCAGATCTCCAAGTTGCTCGAACATAGCGCTATCGACAGTTTATGTGTGGGAAGCAGTAGCCGGCGCCTCTTCCGCTGGCACCTCCGGCAGTTTGAACGAAATGAGTGCTGCTGCGAGAACAAAGGCCGTCGACCACCACAGACAACCCTCCAGGCCATGGGTTTGATAAACCCAGCCGGATAGCACAGTTCCCGTCAACCGCCCGGCTGCATTGGCCATGTAGTAGAAACCCACATTCATGGCCACCTTGTCTTGGTCGGAGTAGGCGAGAATCAGGTAAGAGTGGACGGCCGAATTGATGGCAAATACCGCGCCGAAGGCAAACAGACCGACAATCAGCGATGTCGCCGGATCCAGGCCATAGGTCAAGGCCAAGGCTATCCCGGCGGGAAAGATCGCCAGCAGCAGGGCCCAGTTGCGAGCGCTGCTGCCTTGAGGACCGCGCCCGTGGTGACCCTTACTTAACAGTGCAGGGGCGCCCGCCTGCACAAAGCCGTAAAGCACGACCCAGAGCGCCAGAAAAGAGCCCACCTCAATATGATTCCAGCCGGTGACGGAAGCAAGAAACACAGGCAACCCCACGACGAACCAGACATCACGGGAGCCGAAAAGGAAGTAGCGTGCACCCGAGAGGATGTTGATCTCACGGGTCTTGGAGAAGATCTGCTTGAACTTGGCCTTGGTCTTCGATCTCCCCATCCCCATCGGCAACGCCCACCAGGCGTACAGATAGACCACAAAGAGCATGGCAGCCATACTACCCATCGCCCAACGGAAGCCGATGACATACAGAAGGAGTCCGCCGAGAAAGAACCCGGCCCCTTTCAGCGTGTTCTTAGAACCAGTCAGGATCGCTACCCACTTGAACAGCCGTGTGTCTGCGTTCTCCCCCTTGGGCACCAGCAGCTTGACGCTGGACTTGGCACTCATCTTGTTCAGATCCTTGGCGATGCCGGAGAGAGCCATCGCCGTCATGACATAGGCCACCGATAGCCAGACGGGATCGACCGTCAGCAACCCGAGCGCAACCACCTGCAGGAATCCTCCCGCTATCATGGTGCGGTTGAGCCCGATATGTGACGCTATCCAACCACCGACGCCGTTGGTGATGATGCCGAAGATCTCATAGAACAGAAAAAGGAAGGCGATCGTCAGCGGACTGAAGCCTAGGTTGTGAAAATGCAGCACCACCAACATGTGGATGGCGCCGTCGGTCAGCGTAAACGCCCAATATGCCCCAGTTACCACCAAGTAGGTGCGAAGTCCCTGATTCATGATCACATCGTCCTGGCTATTTTTTCGGCGATATCCATCATCCGACACACATAACCCCACTCGTTGTCATACCAGGCATAGACCTTCACCTGGGTGTTATCGATCACCATGGTTGACAGCGCATCCACAATTGAGGAGCGTGGGTCATTCAGATAATCAACCGACACGAGCGGCCGCTCTTCATAGCCGAGAATACCCTTCAGTTCACCCTCGGCCGCCTGTTTGAAATAATCGTTGACCTCATCTGCTGTCACGGTTCGCGCTGTCTCGAAAACAAAGTCAGTGAGGGACGCATTGAGCAGCGGTATACGCACCGCATGACCATTCAGCTTGCCGGTCAATTCCGGGAAGATCTTGGTGATGGCTCTGGCCGAGCCGGTCGTAGTCGGGATCATTGATTGACCACAAGCACGAGCCCGGCGCAGGTCCTTATGTCCCTTGTCGACGATGATCTGGGTATTGGTAATGTCATGGATGGTGGTCATGCAGCCGTGCACGATACCGATTTTTTCGTGCATCACCTTGACCACGGGAGCCAGACAGTTAGTCGTACACGAAGCCGCCGTGACCAGGTGGTGCTCTGCAGGATCGTACAGATGGTCATTGACACCGTAGACGATATTCAGTGCGCCTTCGGTTGGTGCTGCCACAATGACCTTCTTCACCCCTTGGTCGAAATAGGTTTGCAGCGTATCCGGCTTCTTGTGGTGTT
>JADFYS010000344.1 GCA_015232955.1 Gammaproteobacteria bacterium | reverse complement strand
TTCTCATCTTCGGTATACCCTGAAAGCCGTATCACCTCCATGCGGTCCAGCAGCGGTCCCGGGATATTCATCGAGTTGGAGGTGGCGATAAACATCACCTCGGAGAGATCAAAATCGACCTCGAGATAGTGATCGCTAAAGGTGTGGTTCTGCTCTGGATCAAGCACCTCGAGCAGCGCCGAAGCGGGGTCTCCACGAAAATCAGAGGCCATCTTGTCGATCTCATCGAGCAGGAAGAGGGGGTTGCGCGTTCCCACCTTACTCAGTTTCTGGATAATCTTTCCCGGCATCGAACCGATATAGGTGCGACGATGGCCGCGAATCTCTGACTCGTCCCGCACTCCACCCAGAGCCATACGCACATATTTACGATTGGTGGCGCGTGCTATCGATTCTCCCAGGGAGGTCTTGCCCACTCCCGGAGGTCCCACAAGACAGAGGATCGGCCCCTTGAGCTGATTGACCCGCTGCTGCACTGCGAGATACTCAAGGATGCGCTCTTTCACCTTCTCCAGTCCGTAGTGATCCCCCTCCAGCACCTCTTCCGCCTTGGCGAGATCCCGCCTAAGTTTGCTCTTTTTCTTCCACGGGACATTGAGCATGGTATCGAGGTAGTTGCGCACCACATTGGCTTCTGCCGACATCGCCGACATCATCTTCAACTTTTTGAGTTCTGTCTTCGCCTTCTTTTTCGCCTCACTGCTCATCCCGGCAGTGTCGATCCCCCGCTCCAGCTCCTCCATCTCATTCGAGCCATCTTCCATATCCCCCAGCTCTTTCTGAATCGCCTTCATCTGCTCGTTGAGATAGTATTCGCGCTGGCTCTTCTCCATCTGGTTCTTCACCCGAACCCGGATCCGCTTCTCTACCAGAAGCAGATCGAGTTCAGCCTCTATCAACACGAGCAGCTTCTCAAAGCGGTCCCGGAGGGAGGTGAGTTCGAGGATCTCCTGCTTATCTTCGAGTTTCACCGTCATGTGGGCAGCGATGGTATCGATTAGACGGTAGGGGTTATCGATCCCCTGAAGTGAGGTCATCACCTCGGGTGGGATCTTCTTGTTCAGTTTGACATACTGTTCGAACTGCGCCAGTAGCGAACGAGAGAGGATCTCCGCCTCCCGCGGCTCGTAGGCCTCATTATGGAGGGTACGGACCAGTGCTGCGTAGTATGGCTCACTTTCGGTAAAGCGTTCGACTCGACCGCGGCGTCCCCCTTCCACCAGCACCTTCACCGTCCCATCGGGCAGCTTGAGCAGCTGCAGAATGTTGGAGATGGTGCCGACATGGTAGAGGTCACCGATAGAGGGCGCGTCATTACCGGCACTCTTCTGTGATAGCAGGAGAATCTCTTTCCCCCCCGCCATCGCCGCCTCCAGCGCATGGATGGAGCGATCTCTTCCGACAAAGAGGGGGATCACCATATGTGGATAGACCACAACATCCCGTAGCGGCAAAATGGGGAGGTTCAACGGCTCTTTCGAGATCTGTCGATTAATCTGGTCCGTCGTCATTTCAGTCATCTGCTGCTGGCCTTGGGGTTAAAATAGTGGGGATAGCAAAACGGCGGCTACTCGCCTGATGCGAGTGCAGTTTCGCTATTTTCGTAGAGAATCAGAGGCTCCGACTCCCCTTTAATGACCCCCTCATCGACCACCACTTTGGAGACATTGTCCATCGACGGCAGGTCATACATCACATCCAAGAGGACACTTTCGAAGATAGAGCGCAAGCCGCGGGCACCGGTCTTGCGATCCAGCGCCTTTTTCGCCACTGCGTGCAGCGCCTCATCACGGAACTCAAGCCCAACCCCTTCCATCTCAAACAGGCGGTGGTACTGCTTGACCAAGGAGTTTTTCGGTTCGGTGAGGATCCGCACCAGCGCCTCTGTATCCAACTCTTCGAGGATGGCGTGAACCGGCAGCCGCCCGACAAACTCCGGGATCAATCCGTACTGCACCAGATCTTCGGTCTCAAGCTCCCTGAGGATATCGATACCGCTCTTCTCTTCACTCTTCCCTTTGACCTCAGCCGAAAAGCCCATCCCCCCCTTCTCAGAGCGGTGGCGAATCACCTTGTCGAGACCCGAGAAGGCGCCACCGACAATAAAGAGGATATTAGAGGTATCCACCTGGAGAAACTCCTGCTGTGGATGTTTTCTCCCACCAGCGGGGGGGATTGACGCCACCGTCCCTTCAATCAGTTTGAGTAACGCCTGCTGCACCCCTTCCCCCGAGACATCGCGGGTAATGGAGGGGTTCTCTGATTTGCGCGAAATTTTGTCGATCTCGTCAATATAGACGATCCCCGTCTGCGCCTTTTCCACATCGTAATCACACTTCTGCAACAGCTTCTGGATGATGTTCTCGACATCTTCGCCCACATAACCCGCTTCGGTGAGGGTCGTCGCATCGGCGATGGTAAAGGGGACATTGAGAATCCGCGCCAAGGTCTGCGCCAATAGCGTCTTACCGCTACCGGTGGGACCGATGAGGAGGATATTGCTTTTGGAGAGTTCTACTTCATCTTTTGTCGAATCGGCCGAGAGGCGCTTATAGTGGTTATAGACGGCAACCGAGAGCACCTTCTTCGCCTGCGCCTGACTGATGACATAATCATCGAGGTGGGCATTAATCTCCCGCGGTACCGGAAGTTTGCCTCCGCGCTCACCATCCGGCTCGACCTCTAGTTCATCCCGAATGATGTCGTTGCAGAGATCAACACACTCATCGCAGATAAAGACCGAGGGGCCAGCGATCAGTTTTCTCACCTCATGTTGGCTTTTTCCGCAGAAAGAACAGTAAAGCAGTTTACTGTTATCATCTCCGGAGTCCGATTTTTTGTTCGCCATAGCTACTCCCTGAATACACTTAATATCTGACAAATAAGGGTGAAGTTTACCTTAAAAAGGGGGAAAGGTTAAAGATTGGCTCCATCTATACCCAAGAACCCTGGATACGCTGGTTCCAGAAAGCCGATAAGCGCGACGCTCGAGCGTTATGAAGCCTTTGAATAGAATGGCTATTCATGCGGCTTCATGCTTTGAATCGCCACGCTTCCAGATCG
>JADFYS010000343.1 GCA_015232955.1 Gammaproteobacteria bacterium | reverse complement strand
AGTATGATTTCATTTTGTCTTGTTTGTAGATATGCTTTTATTTATTTATTAATTAATCACTTACTTAGGACTCTTAATCATCCAGTTAGATAACGATGCAAAGTGTAGCAATAGCACCAAAGGCAGGTTTGTCCCTCAAAGAAGGGCCGGTGACCTATCAATCAGAGGACTCACTGCTCGATGAGGACCGGCTCAAGAAAGATCTGACGCTAAGTGAGCTCAACCATCTATTTAAGCTCTACCTGGGGAAGCGAAACACGCGGCTCGAGGATATTTCGATTCTGGCTCAGTTTTCCGTAATTTTCAACGATCCACGGTTCGCCGAATGGCACGAGATGGACAGGTCCGCACAGGACCTGGCGCTTACCGAATTGGTCAGACTGCCCCAGATTTACGATGAACTGATTGCAAAGGTCGGCACCATTGCCGGCGACGCGCAGATCATCAAGTCTGTCGTGAAAGACGCCTATCAGAACGCCATTGACAGTTTTTCCCATGCTGCATTTATGCAGCGAAAATATCAGAACATGTTTCCTGGGTTCAAGGTCATCCTGTTTCTCGATCAGATCAATCACAAGCTGAATCTGATCGTCGTAGACAACGGCTTTGGCGAAAAAGTAATCAAACCGAAAAAGTCACATACCGGTCAGACCTATGACGACGACATCTTCATGCGGCTAATCGACTGGCTGTTCCGGAGTTTCGTTGATAAAAAAGGAGAAGTGGAACGCCGTATCGCCTACACAGGAGGACAAGGATTGGGCCTGAAAAAGATCGGGATCGAGCTCCGGCTTGACTACGATCTACATTTTTTCTCCACAGGTGCGGTTTTCGATCTGAAACTTAAGAGTTACTTTTAGTCTGGATTTATGCCGTCAGCTTCGCCATCACTGCATCTGAGGCATCTGAGGCATCTGAGCGCGAGCAGTTCGCTTATAAGCCTTCGGACGGAGTGGCACCCGGGTTTTCGTCTCTAGTTCGGATGGCCCCCTTATGGTAAAAAAGTTTGTCGAGAAGCAGCCTCTGCTGCCGCTGATCTCTGAGTGGCGGGGGGAGGATCACCCCCTTGCCCTGGATCAGCTTCTGGCAGCGCTGCGTGATGAGGGGATCATCTCGGAGAAGGGGGGGCATATTCTGCAGCAGGCGACCCATTTTGCGAGTCGGGTTCACCCCCTGATTCTCATCGCCAATCAGGAGTGGCGCGAGCTGTCACCGCCCCATCGTCAGATCGATATCCACTATCTACTGTTGTGGCTAGCACAGAGGACCGGTCTGCGTCGGGTGACCATTGATCCCCTGAAGATTGATCTTGCGGCGACGACGGCGGTGATAAGTCGCGCCTACGCCACCCGTTACCATATTCTGCCGCTGGAGGTGACAGCAGACAAGGTGGTGATCGCCACGGCCCAGCCCTACATTCGTGAGTGGATGCGGGAGCTGCACCCTCTTCTGAAAAAGGATATTGAGCCGGTTTTGGGCGATCCGGCGGCGATTGAACGCTATCTTGGGGAGTTTTATAACCTCTCGGACTCTATTCGCAAGGCGGAGCGAGAGGAGGAGAAGAAGCAGCCGAGTAGCCTCTCTAACCTCGAACAGCTGATTGAGCTGGGACGGCAGGGGCGTCTTGATGCCAATGATCAGCATGTGGTCAATGTGGTGGACTGGCTGCTGCAGTACGCCTTTGAACAGCGGGCGAGTGATATCCATATCGAGCCGAGGCGGGAGGTGGGCAATATCCGGTTACGGATTGATGGCCTGCTCCATCTGGTCTATAGCCTCCCCGGAACCATCGTTAATGCGGTCACCTCTCGTCTCAAGATTCTGGCGCGGATGGATCTGGCCGAGAAGCGGCGTCCCCAGGATGGGCGGATTAAGACGCGGCTGGCGGATCAGCGCGAGATTGAGTTGCGTCTCTCATCGATGCCCACCGCCTTTGGCGAGAAGCTGGTGATTCGGATCTTTAATCCGGAGGTGTTGATTAGCAGCTACGGTGAACTCGGCTTTCATCAGCAGATTATCGAGCAGTGGTCACAGCTGCTGCGCCATAAGCACGGGATTGTATTGGTCACCGGCCCAACCGGTTCCGGGAAGACCACCACCCTCTATTCGACCCTGCGTCAGATCTATCGCCCCGAAATTAACCTCTGCACCATTGAGGATCCGATTGAAAATGTGATTGCCGAGTTTAATCAGACCCAGGTGCAGGAGAATATCGATATCACCTTTGCCGTCGGGGTGCGCACCCTATTACGACAGGATCCCGACATCATCATGGTGGGGGAGATGCGCGACCACGCCACCAGTGACAGCGCCATTCAGGCCGCCCTTACCGGCCATCTGGTGCTCTCTACCCTCCACACCAACGACTCTACCAGTGCGGTCACCCGCCTCCTTGATCTCGGGGTTCCTTCCTATCTGATTCAGTCCACCCTGCTTGGGGTGTTGGCGCAGCGACTGGTGCGGATCCTCTGTCCCCACTGTAAGGCGAAGGGGGGGGTGGATGAGCTGCAGTGGCGTGAACTGGTCCGGCCTTGGCGGGTGAAACTCCCTCCTGCGGTCTACCATCCGGTCGGTTGTGAAAAGTGTCGCCATAGCGGTTATCTTGGGCGGCAGGGGATCTACGAACTCTTTGTTCCGGACAAAGAGATCAGACAGACCATCTCGCCCGCTACGGTCAGTCAGGCGCTACGGGATCTCGCTTACAAGAAGGGGATGCAGTCGTTGCGCCTTGATGGTGCGCGCAAGGTTCAGGAGGGGTTGACCACCATCGATGAGGTGTTGAAGGTCGTCCCGGCACCGGATGAGCTGTAGGAGTGAATATACCCAAAAACCCTGAAAACGCTGGTTCCAGAAAGCCGATAAGCGTGACTCTTCTCGACTCACTGAAATCCACTGTTTCCAAGATTCTTGGGTATATTTACTTAACTTATTTAGTCCAAAATATCAAGAGGTAATCCATCATGTTAACAACTATGTTAAATGCTAACGGTGAAGTTACTTTACCATCGGCTGTTATCGAAAACCATCACTGGCCATCAGGTGTTAAATTTGTTGTGATTGATGCGGGCG
>JADFYS010000342.1 GCA_015232955.1 Gammaproteobacteria bacterium | reverse complement strand
TCTGGAACCAGCGTTTTCAGGTATCTTGGGTATCTTGGGTATATATATATTTTGGTTAATTGATCACATCTGCAAATCTGCGGCGAGAATGGCCGACTGTTCAGGAGTGCAGCGCACCTCCTGACGATAGTGGGGGTGATCGCAACCGGCACTCACTGTGCTGCCGCTAATCGCCGCCTTCACCATCTCTGGGGTGAGTTCAAAACGGAGAAAGTGGACCGCAGAGGTCTTGTCGGTGGTGGTACGATCGAGATCCTCATTGGCCACCGGATGGACCTTGGCGTACCCCTCCACTTTCATCCAGAGTGCGGTCTCAATTCCGATCAGTCGCTGTAGGGCGCTTCGCCGCTGTTCGACATCGCTATACTCGATCATAAAGGTCGCTTTCCAGTTATGACCGTCAGGGATGAGCGGATTGTAAACCTCCAGTTCAGCGGCAATCCCTTCGGTCTGAAAGATCTTTTCGATGCGTAACATCTCTAGAACCTGATAGCGAATGGTGAGGCGATCCTCAAAATAGAGCGCAGCGTGATCCCCTAGTGCGAGGCGTCGTTTCCCCTTGTGAGTTATAGCCACGGCGCGAATATCAGGGCGCTGTTGATCATACTCCTCAAGTGAGAGGAGATCGCTTCGGGTCAGTTTTTGCATTAGATTCTCGACAATAATTAAGGAGGGGGCACTAAATCCCGTAAGCGCTACGGAGAAGGGTGATCGGATGTTCGGCCACCCACTTACCGCCGAGAACATTTTCGATGTGATGTCCCGCCATCGCACAGTCACTTCCGAAGTGATCGGGGGCGAACTTCTCCACCCGGTTCGCCACTGGACGGGCGATTTTGCGTGAAAACGCATGCATTTCAGCCTTTACCGCATAGGTGCCGTCGTGACCAGAGCAGCGCTCGATCACCTCGATGGTGGTGTTAGGGATCAGTTCCAGAGTCTCTTTGGTTTTGGGGCCGATGTTCTGTACTCGCTGATGACAGGCGACCTGATAGGCGACCTTGCCTAAAGAGACGGTAAAGTCGGTCTGAAGCAGCCCTTCGCGGTGACGAAGCATCAAATATTCAAAGGGATCAAAAAACGCCTGTTGCACCTTCTTTACCTCGGCATCATCGGGAAACATTAGAGGTAACTCCTGCTTAAACATCAGGACGCAGGAGGGGATCAGGGCCGTGAGGTCATATCCCTCATCCACCAGCGCCGCCAGTTGCGGAATGTTCATCTCTTTGGCGTGCTGCACCGCCTCAAGATCACCCAGCTCCAGTTTGGGCATGCCGCAGCACTGCTCTTTTTGGGTGAGGCGAACCGGAATGCCGTTATGTTCGTATACCGCCACCAGATCTTCACCCGGCCCCGGTTCGTTGCGATTCATATAACAGGTAGCAAAGAGGGCGATCTGCCCCCGTGTGCGTCCTGCAGCTTGCGCCGAATGATCGCTGCTATGATGCTGTAGCCGTTTGCGCAGGGTGTTGCTCTGATATTCGGGGAGACGAGCATCGGGATGGACTCCCAGCGCACTCTTAAGCACCTTTCGCGCCAGCGGATTACGGTTAACCGCATTCACAATGGTCGAAATCACCGGGATACCCGCAAGATTGCCCACCGCATCGGTACTGGTGAGAATACGGTCACGGGTCTTGACCTCCCCTTGGCGATACTTCACCGCTTTCGCCCGCAGCATGAGGTGGGGGAAGTCGAGATTCCACTCGTGTGGCGGGACATAGGGACACTTGGTCATATAGCAGAGATCACAAAGATAGCAGTGATCTACCACCTGCCAGTAATCCTCTTTCGCTACCCCATCAACCTCTAAGCTCTCAGACTCATCCACCAGATCAAATAGCGAAGGAAATGATTGGCAGAGACTAACACAGCGACGACAGCCGTGACAGATATCAAACACCCGTTCCATCTCGGCATAGAGCGCATCCTGTTGATAGAACTCCTCACTCTTCCACGCCAGCGGATGACGAGTTGGTGCTTCCAGGTTACCTTCACGCGGTGTCTGTGCCATGGGGGGGTACCTCACTCTTGGTAGAAAAATCCGGTGTAATAGAATTATGGTGCGGGGCGCTGTCGCCCCGCACCGATCAAGGCCAGAGATCTAGGCGTCGATTTCGTTGAGAGCTTTCTGATAACGGTTGGCGTGTGAACGCTCCGCCTTGGCAAGAGTCTCAAACCAATCAGCGATTTCGTCAAAGCCCTCTTCTCTGGCATCTTTGGCCATTCCCGGGTACATATCGGTATACTCGTGGGTCTCACCGGCAACGGCAGTAGCGAGGTTGTCACGGGTGGGACCAAAGGTCATGCCGGTAGCGGGATCACCACAAACTTCCAGATACTCCAAGTGGCCGTGGGCGTGACCGGTCTCACCCTCGGCAGTAGAGCGGAATAGTGCCGCAACATCGGGATAACCTTCAACATCCGCCTTATTGGCAAAATAGAGATAGCGGCGATTGGCTTGAGACTCTCCCGCAAATGCGTCTTTTAGGTGCTGTTCGGTCTTGCTTCCTTGTAGTTCCATTTAGATGGCCCTCGGTTGTTGTGAAAAATTTGCTGAGAAGCATCGGCTGTTGCTGATGTCTCCACCTGTAAATCAGTGGCTATTCTATGCGGGAGGAGGTGAGCAGGTATAATCGTTTGTTTCTCTGACATTGATAGGTATAAACTATCAGTGACCGGTGAACCCCTATACCAGACTATAACACTCAACTACTATACCGAGAGCACACTTGATGCACCTAACTTGTGTCTGGCCGAGAATTGATTTACTAAACAAATACAACAAGATATGCTATAATTTGCATCTGAAGTTTTTTATCTCGGTACCGTTATTTGTGACTAAGTTATTGATTGTAGATCAGTCAATGCATAAAAATGGTGCCATCAACCAAATCTTCGACAGGTGAAATTTATGCGCAGAGTGATTAACCCCCAACGACTGATTGGCCAGGTCGACATTAGCGAGATAGAACTGGATCTAAATTCTCGCGACGATATTCCCCACAGCCTCTTCGACGTTTGGTGTGGAATTACCTGGGAAGTCCTTGCCCGTCATCGTCGTTTCGCGTA
>JADFYS010000341.1 GCA_015232955.1 Gammaproteobacteria bacterium | reverse complement strand
GATTCTCTTTCTGAAGATCGAGGATCACATCGTCCTGACGCCGTTTCAGCTCCTTAAAGCCCGTTTTATCGGCGGCTCTGCGCTGCTCTCCCATCGTCGCGTGACCGTCCTCTTCTGCGCTAACCGAGGCGTGTCGTCAGGGCAGAGCCAATCTCCGCCAGAGAGCGGACGGTAGTCACCCCGGCAGCATCAAGCGCGGCATATTTCTCTGCAGCCGTCCCTTTTCCGCCTGCGATAATCGCGCCGGCGTGTCCCATCCGTTTCCCCTTTGGAGCGGTCACCCCCGCGATATAGGAGACCACCGGCTTCGAGAAGTGGTCACGGATATAGGCTGCCGCCTCCTCTTCCGCACTGCCACCGATCTCGCCAATCATCACCACTGCGGCGGTCTCTGCATCGGCCTCAAACAGCGAGAGGATATCGATAAAGCTGGAACCGGGGATCGGATCACCGCCAATTCCGACACAGGTCGATTGACCATAGCCGGCGTCGGTGGTCTGCTTCACCGCTTCGTAAGTCAGGGTTCCAGAGCGGGAGACGATGCCGACACTCCCCGGGGCGTGGATCTCACCCGGCATAATGCCGATTTTGCACGCTCCCGGGGTGATAATTCCGGGACAGTTAGGACCGATTAGATGAACACCGAGATCGTCACAGCGCTGCTTGCAGTAGAGCATATCCAGGGTCGGGATCCCTTCGGTAATGGCGACAATGATCTTTATCCCCGCCTCTGCCGCCTCGAGAATCGAGTCTTTACAGAACGGCGCCGGGACATAGATCACCGTTGCATCTGCAGCCGTGGCATCCACCGCCGCCGCGACCGTATTAAATACCGGTAGGCCGAGATGCTCCATCCCCCCCTTCCCCGGTGTAACCCCACCCACCATCTGCGTCCCATAGGCGATGGCTTGTTCAGAGTGGAAGGTACCCTGACTTCCGGTAAACCCCTGACAGAGAACCCGAGTGTTGCGATTGATCAAAATACTCATTCTACTTCCCCCGCTGCGGTGACCGCCTCTTTTGCCGCCCCGGTTAAGGTCGATGCGGCGATGATACTCAGTGGACTGGCTGCGAGAAGTTCGCGCCCTCGCTCTGCCCGATTCCCTTCCAGCCGAACTACCACCGGCACCTCGACCCCCACCTCTTCGACGGCCGCAATAATCCCCTCGGCAATGAGATCGCAACGAACGATACCCCCGAATATATTGACCAGCACCGACTTCACCTTGTCATCCGAGAGGATCAGTTTAAACGCCTCCGCCACCCGCTCTTTGGTCGCACCGCCCCCCACATCGAGAAAATTGGCGGGGTTACCACCGTGAAGTTTGATCATATCCATGGTCCCCATCGCCAGACCGGCGCCGTTGACCATACAGCCGATGTTGCCGTCAAGGGCGACATAGTTGAGATCCCACTTTGCGGCTTCAACCTCGCGCGGATCTTCCTGCGTGGTGTCGTGCAGCTGTTGCAGATCGGGGTGGCGATAGAGGGCGTTGCCGTCGATATTGACCTTGGCATCAAGACAGATGAGATCCCCTTCCTGGGTCAGCACCAGAGGATTCACCTCCACCAGGGAGAAATCCTTATCGATGAAGAGTCTCGCCAGGGTCAAAAACAGCTTCACAAACTGCCCCACCTGCTTCCCCTCCAGCCCCAACTTAAAGGCGAGATCCCGCCCCTGCCACGGCTGCGCCCCGGTGAGTGGTTCAATCGTCACCTTGAGGATCTTCTCCGGTGTCTCATGGGCGACCTTTTCGATCTCCATCCCCCCCTCGGTGGAGGCCATAAACACCACCCGACGGCTGGAGCGATCCACCACTGCACCGAGATAGAACTCCCGTGCAATATCGCTACACGCCTCAATCAGTATCTTCGAAACCGGCTGCCCCTTGGCATCTGTCTGAAAAGTGACCAGATTTTTTCCAAGCCACCCCTCGGCGAAGGCGGTGGCTTCATCAACAGAGGAGACCAGCTTCACCCCCCCCGCTTTTCCCCGGCCACCGGCATGAACCTGAGCCTTGACCACCCAACGCGCCCCACCGATTTCGGCAGCCGCCGCCGCGATCCCGGTCGCCTCTGCAACCGCTCGTCCCGCGGGGACCGGTAGTCCCGCCTCTGCAAAAAGTCTCTTAGCCTGATATTCGTGAAGATTCATCCGCTCTTTTCAGCTCCGCTCAGTTCTGGTCAGAGGGTACCAAGCCCACCCCGACCTTAGGTAAAGAAGCCTCGGATTGTAGCGGTAAACTGCTCATTAAGGCAAAAAAAGAGCGTATTGACCCGCGACCACTTCTCGGCTACAGCTTCCGCGATTACACCAAAAATGGCTCAATTGGCGTCGATTTTCAGGTACACTCCCCCTTTCTCTCCAAGAGCACAGAGAGTGCTGTCATGCCACTGTATCGCCTCCTAATCCTGCCCCTGCTCCTCTTCGGTCAGCAACTTCTGGCCGAAGGCTACTACTACCCACCCTCGCCCTACCCCAATTGGCGGGGAGAGTACTATCGCAACCCCCCCCATGCTGCACAAGTGAGGTTGCCACCGGCCAGTGATAGAGGGGTCACTCCAACGGCACCCACCAAAAAAGGATCCTCCCCGAACAATCACCTCGTCCATGACAAGATTCAGCTCGCCCTGCGCAGAGGGAACTTTGCCGAAGCGTACTACTACTGGCGCCCCCTGGCCGAGGCGGGAGACGCCGAAGCTCAGTTTGGCCTGGGGTGGATGTACCACAACGGCTACGGTCTCGCCATTGATGATCAAATAGCCGCGAAGTGGTGGCAGCAGGCAGCAGAGCAGAACCACGGCGATGCCGCCCTTGCTCTCGCCACCCTCTACCACCATGGCGAAGGGGCGATTGAGACCGATATTGAACGCGCCCTCAGTTACTACCGTCAGGCGGCACTGGCCGGTCACGAAGATGTACCACTCATCCCCCGCCAACTCGCCGAAGATTATCCCCAATGGGTGAACCCGATACTGCGGGAGTTGGCACCAGCCATTCCCGAGCTCCATGAAACGCAGTTCACTATTGAGGTCGCTCTGGCCAATATCCGCTCCGGTCCCGGTACCGATCATACCATTGT
>JADFYS010000340.1 GCA_015232955.1 Gammaproteobacteria bacterium | reverse complement strand
GGCATGTTTGGAGAGGGTCTCAATGTCGGTGCCATCATTGGGATAGATGCTGATGCCGATACTGGCCCCTACGGTCGCCTCTTCATCGGCGAGAATCACCGGTAGCGACACCTCACTGATGATCTTGGTGGCGACGGTGGCGATCAGCTCGGGATCACTGATATGAGGCAGAATGACTGTAAATTCATCACCACCAATTCGTGCGACAGAGTCGCTCTTGCGCAGACACTTTTTGATGCGTTGTGAGATCTCTATCAGAAGGAGGTCGCCCATGGAGTGGCCGAGGGTGTCATTGACCATCTTGAACTGATCGAGATCGATGAAGAGGAGGGCGAAGCGGCTACCGTCGCGAACCGCCACCTCAAAGGTGTTACTTAGCAGCACCTGAAACATGGTGCGGTTATTGAGTTCGGTGAGGGGATCGTTGTAGGCGAGATGGTGCAGTTTCTCTTCGGTCTGCTTGAGCGAGGTGATGTCGCTAAAGATCCCGACATAGTGGGTGACGCTGTTGTTGTGGTTGCGGACGACATTGATACTGAGCCGTTTGGGGTAGATCATCCCGTTCTTTTTTCGATCCCAAATCTCCCCCTGCCACGACCCTTCAGTGCTGATGGTCTGCCACATCTCCTCGTAAAAGTGGTGATCGTGCCGACCCGAACTAAATCTGGAGGGGCGCTCACCAATCGCCTCTTCTCGCGTGAAGCCGGTAATTTTACTAAAGGTGGCATTGACATCGATAATCCGCTCTGCGGTGTCGGTGATAATGATCGCCTCTCCCGCATTCTCAAACACCTTGGCAAAGAGTCGAAGTTGATCATTGCTTTTAGAGCGCTCTACAATCAGTTCATGCAGCTCTTGATTGGTCTCGATCAGCTCTTCGGTCCGCTCTTCAACCCGCCGTTCCAGTTCGTTATGGGCGGCGATGATCTCTTCTACAGCCTCTTTCTGGGCGGTGATGTCGCGAATCACGCCAGTAAAGTAGGTCTCACCGGCAGAGGTGAACTTCTCAACAGAGAGGTTGATGGGAAAGAGACTTTTATCCTTGCGCTGCCCCATCACCTCGCGACCGACACCGATAATGGAGCTTTTACCCGTCGCCTGGTAGCGCTGAAGATAGCTGTCGTGCGCCTCTCGCTCAGGAGAGGGCATTAACATTGAGATATTGCGATCGAGCATCTCGCTGCGATTGAAACCGAAGAGGTTGGTGACCGCAGGGTTGGCATCGACAATGATCCCCTTGTTGTCGATGATCACGATCCCGTCCATCACCGACTTGAAGATGGAGTACTGTTTGATCTCATTAATCTTCAGCTGGCGGTAGGTGGTGGTCAGAGTGGCAAAGATTCGGTTGACATGGTTGTAGAGCATCCAGAGTACGGTAAAGAGGAAGATCAGACCGATTAGGGTGGTGAGAACAAAAAGTGATTGCTGCTGGTTGAGATCTTGTTGGCGCAGCTGGATCCGTTCTCGTAGTTTGGTGATCAAGTTTTTGCGACTGGTTTCGAGCTGGTCGAGTACCACGGTCCCTTGGGCAAAGAGCTGATCCCGGTCGGGTGTGGTGCGCGCAATGGTGGCGATGGCTCCGGCGGTGACAATGTAGTCGCGGCTGTTGTCGAGCCACTGCTGGAAAGCGGTGGTGAGCGGGAGAATAGCGCGGGTGTTGTTCTGGGAGAGCACCTGGAGGCTGCGCTGGAGCACCTCGGCGTTCTTTTCAAAACTCTTGAACTCATGCATGAGTAGCGGTTTTACCGTTATCAGCTCCTCGTCACCCAGAGTGCCGTAGGAGAGCAGTTCACGGATGGTGCCGATATTTTCCGAGAGATCAGGCAGGGAGCGGACGAGGATCTGGGCCAGATAGTTGCCATCGATCTCGGCGTCGAGAGAGAGGTTGCCGCGATCCGCCATGGTTCGGATCAGATCGACTATTTTTTCGATAGCGGAAGAGTAGCGGACAAACTGCTGCAGGGGGGAGAAGTAGTTATCCTCTTCATGGTAGAGGCGGATCAGCTCATCACGAATGGCGGCGATTTCGGTGGCGAGGGGAGGGGGAAAGGTCTCTATATCCTCTTCCAGACGGCTGTTTAGGGTCTTGAATAGGGCGTGACAGAGTCCGGGTTCTATCTCGGTGCCACCAATCCGTCGTTGGCGTAGACCGCGGCAGCGCTGAATGAGATCGATATTGTGGTAGAGGTTATCGATGAGGGTGAGGGCGTCCCCCTCCTGCTGTAGAAAATCGATATCCTGATCCTGTTTCTTGAGCACGGGGGAAGTGGTAAAAAAGGAGAGGAGAAGGATCACCAATACCAGCAACAGCAGATGCTTGATGGAGAAGGGGCGAATCCGTAAGGGGTCGATATTCAGGCTCATGGTTCCGGAAGTCAGTCAGTTTAGGGGGGAATACTATCACCACATATTCAATCAGTGTTAGAGTTCATCTTCATATTTTAGGGATTGGGGTTGATTTTTAGGGGTGACATTCTATATCAGTACTTCCTAAATTAGATTTTAAACGACGACTTACTCAGGAGAGAATGATGGCAACAGTGGAGTTAACCAAAGAGACCTTTGAAGAGGTGATTAAGAATAATCCTTTTGTCATCATAGACTTTTGGGCGCCGTGGTGTGGTCCCTGTCGCACCTTGGGCCCGACCCTGGAGCGAATGGCGGAACAGATGAATGGTCGCTTTGTATTGGCCAAGGTGAATGCCGACTCCAACATGGAGTTGGGCCGTGAATACAAGGTGCAGAGCATTCCCGCTGTGAAACTGATCATCGATGGAAAGCAGGTGGATGAATTTACCGGGGCGCTGCCGGAGAACCAGATTCGAGCCTTTCTTGATCATGCGATTCCCACCGAAGCCGACAAGCTCTTTGACCAGGGGGCTGACGCCGATGAAGTGGGGGATGGCGAGAAGGCGTTGGCGTTCTATGATCAGGCCCTTGAGCTTGAGCCGAACCACTTTGGCGCTGTCATTGGGAAATGCGGCATTCTGGTGGCTAACGGTCAGATGGAGGAGGCGCGCGAGTTGATGGATCTTCTCGGTCCGGCGGCGGCCAACGATCCCGCGGCAAGGCAGCTTCGGG
>JADFYS010000033.1 GCA_015232955.1 Gammaproteobacteria bacterium | reverse complement strand
TGCACCATCTGCCGGTAGAACTCCTGCAGCGGGGGGCCTATCAACCCCGGGTTGATATGGATCCAGAGAGTCTGGATGAGTTGGCCAACTCCATCCGCACCCAAGGGGTGATCCAACCCATTGTCGTCCGCCCTATTGAGAGCAGCGGTGGCGAACAGCGCTATGAGATCATCGCCGGCGAGCGACGCTGGCGTGCGGCGCAGCTGGCAGGGGTTCACGAAATCCCAGCAGTGGTACGAGATCTAAGCGATCAGGCGGCGATGGTGGTGGCGCTGATTGAGAATATTCAGCGTGAAGAGCTTAATCCGATGGAGGAGGCCTCTGCCCTGCAGCGGTTGATTGACGAATTTGGGATGACCCATCAGGTGGCTGCAGACGCAGTGGGACGCTCTCGGGCGGCCGTCTCCAATATGCTCCGTCTCCTCGGTCTTGGTAGTGAGGTGAAACGGCTGGTGGAGAACGGAGATCTGGAGATGGGTCACGCCCGCGCCCTCCTCCCTCTGGAGGAGAGTCTACAGGCTGAGGCGGCGCGGATCGTCGTCGATCGTGGCCTATCGGTCCGAGAGACAGAGCGTCTGGTCAAAAAGCTGCAGCAGGGTCCGGGAGAGAAGGCGGAAAAAAGAGAGGATCCCGACTGCAAGGCGCTGGAGCAGTCGATAGGGGAGAAGATCGGTGCAAGTGTCACCCTCCAACAGGGGAGCAGAGGGAAGGGTAAACTGGTGATTCAGTACAACAGTCTGGATGAGCTGGATGGTATCCTCGCCCATATTCACTAATTCTGGCGACAGAGCGGTGGGTATAGGCCGCTTGCCTGAACGCCATAGTTTCAGTGTCTGTGACCACCTCTGACCAAAAAAGTGTAGTTTTTGAGAGAAACCCCATTGACCATAGCGTAATCCTGCACCTATACTCACCGCTGCGGTTGTCGTTGGTTGGGAGAGTCTCCTGATTTTCTCTCATCAGCGGCAGATTAGGGTCCTTCTGGGCGTGGCTGCGATTGCACTGTTGTGGGCGTTTTTACGCGATGGAGCGGCAGCACTGGCAGCAGCGGTAGGGGCGTTACTACCCTTGGGGGGTGATCTCATCCTCGGGCGATGTCGGCGGCAGGGGGAGAAGCTGGGGGTGGAGATTGCACCCTCGCTTGGTCTACTCTACCGCTGTGCAGGTTATAGAATAGTTTGGGCGATCCTCTTTTTTGGGATCGTTTTTGCACTACTGAAACTGGAACCACTCCCCCTCTTTTGTGGGGTAATTGTGGCGCAATGGATACTGCTTTTTGGCAATTGGCAAAGGGAAGGATAGATAGAAGTTATGTCAGGCGAAATTCACACCTCATCCGACTATATCAGGCACCATCTGCAAAACCTCACCTTCGGCCAACACAGTGATGGTAGCTGGGGGGTCGCCCATACCGCAGCAGAGGCGAAAGAGATGGGCTTCTGGGCGCTCAATCTCGATACCTTGGGCTTTTCCATTATTCTTGGTGTGATCTTTTTCTACTTCTTTCATAAAGTGGCAAAGAGTGTAAGCAGTGGTGTTCCCAATCCGGCACAGAACTTTGTCGAGTGGTGCTGTGAGTTTGTCGATAACAGTGTTCGCGGCTCGTTTACGGCGCAGAATGATCTTGTTGCACCGCTGGCTCTGACCATCTTTGCCTGGATCTTTCTTATGAATTTCATGGATCTAATCGCCGTCGATTTTATCCCCCTTCTCGCCACATCCCTCGGGATCCCCTTTATGAAGGTGGTTCCGACCACCGACCCCAATGCAACATTCGGAATGGCGCTTTCGGTCTTTGCCATCGTTCTCTATTACAGCTTTAAGATCAAGGGTGCAAAAGGATTTCTGGGAGAGCTGACGCTACAGCCTTTTGGTAAATGGGCGATGCCGATCAATCTCTTTCTGGAAGGGGTGACCCTCATCTCAAAGCCGATATCGCTCGCTCTGCGACTCTTTGGAAATATGTATGCAGGAGAGATGATCTTTATCCTGATTGCCATTATGTACGGTGCGGGATGGGTGATGGCAGGTTTTGCCGGTCTGCTCCAGTTGGGCTGGGCAATCTTCCATATCCTGATTATCACGCTGCAGGCATTTATCTTTATGACCCTGACCATCGTCTATCTCGATATGGCGCATCAGGAACATCACTAATTCGTTAACTTTAAACCAAATCTCAGGAGAGAATGATGGAACAAGCGTTACTATACATGGCCGGTGCAATTATGATGGGACTGGGAGCCTTAGGGGCTGCGGTTGGAATCGGTATCCTCGGCGGTCGCTTTCTTGAAGGAGCAGCACGGCAGCCAGAACTGATCCCGATGTTGAGAACCCAGTTCTTTATCGTAATGGGCCTGGTCGACGCGGTACCGATGATTGCGGTCGGTCTGGCGATGTATGTCCTGTTTGCTGTTGCCGGATAATCAGCCAGTAATTACACCAACCAACCGGAAATGAGATAGCGGTATGAATATCAATGCAACCCTGATTGGACAGGCAATTACCTTTTTCATTTTTATCTGGTTTTGCATGAAGTATGTGTGGCCGCCGATTATGCAGGCCCTCAACGAACGCAAACAGAATATTGCCGACGGTCTGGCCGCTGCAGAGCGGGGGCGTCACGAGCATGAACTGGCTGAGCGGCGTGCGATTGATATCCTCCATGAAGCGAAGGAAGAGGCGCGGAGTATCATCACCCAGGCACATAACCGCGGTACCGAGCTGGTTGAAGAGTCTAAAGGTAACGCAGGGGTAGAGGGGGAGCGGATCATCACCGCAGCCAGGGCAGAGATCGAGCAAGAGGTAAACCGTGCCAAGGAGGAGCTGCGCAAGCAGGTCGCCTTGCTCGCAGTGGAGGGTGCCTCCAGAGTGATTAAGCGGGAGATCGATGCCAAGACCCACGATGAGCTGCTCGCCAGTGTAGCCGCACAGATATAAGAGTAGAGTAATGGCCGAGAAGCTGACCGTAGCACGACCCTATGCCCAGGCGATATTCAGCCTGGCACAGGAGCAGGATCAGATAGACCAGTGGTCACAGATGCTGGAGCTGCTGGAGGAGATCCTCTCTGGAAAAGAGATCCTGCGACTTCATGATGACCCTCGTGTCGATGATCACCAGATCCTAGAGATCATTGCCTCTGTTGCCGGTGATGGCCTCAACCCTATGGGGAAGAGAATGGTAGAGACCTTGATTGAGCGGGATCGTCTCGGGCTGGTACCAGAGATTAGAGCGCTCTTCGAGGTAGAGAGAGACGCCGTCCAGGGGCGGGTTGAGGCAGAGGTGATCTCTGCAGTACCACTCTCTGCGGGGCAGAAAGAGACCTTTGAGAATGCTCTTAAGAGGCGTCTGCAGCGGGAGATTCACCTCAACTGCCTTGTAGATGAAACCATTATCGGTGGAGCCATCGTGCGTGCCGGTGACATGGTGATTGATGGATCGGTTGCCGGTCAGTTAGAAAAGCTGGCTACCCGGCTATCCCATTAGAATAACCACTGAATCGAATTCGTTTTAGGAAACTCAAGCATGCAATTAAATCCATCAGAAATCAGCGAATTAATTAAAGAGCGTATCGCCAGTTTCGATACGGCGAACGAGGCCACCACCGAAGGTACGGTGGTCAGTCTCACCGACGGGATTACCCGTCTCCATGGCCTCTCCGATGTAATGGCCGGCGAAATGCTGGAGTTTCCCAACGACATCTTTGGTCTTGCGCTCAACCTCGAACAGGATTCGGTCGGTGCCGTAATCCTTGGAGACTATAAGCAGGTGACTGAAGGTGATCCGGTGAAATGTACCGGACGCATTATGGAGGTCCCGGTTGGGCCTGAGCTGCTTGGGCGTGTAGTGGACTCCCTTGGGATGCCGATTGATGGTCGGGGACCGATCGCCACTCAGCAGAGCTCCCCCATAGAGAAGATCGCCCCCGGGGTGCTCTGGAGAAAGTCGGTAGATCAGCCACTGCAGACGGGATTGAAGGCGATCGACGCCATGGTGCCGGTGGGACGGGGTCAGCGAGAGCTGATTATCGGAGATCGTCAGACCGGAAAGACTGCTGTAGCAATCGATACCATTATTAATCAAAAAGATACAGGTGTGAAATGTATCTATGTCGCCATAGGCCAGAAGGCATCCTCTGTCGCCAATGTGGTGCGTAAACTGGAAGAGCACGGGGCGATGGATCACACCATTGTCGTTGCAGCCACTGCTGCCGACTCTGCAGCGATGCAGTACATTGCACCCTACTCCGGCTGCACTATGGGAGAGTATTTCCGTGACCGTGGCGAAGATGCCCTCATCGTCTATGACGATCTCACCAAACAGGCGTGGGCCTACCGTCAGGTCTCACTCCTGCTGCGTCGCCCTCCGGGACGGGAAGCGTATCCTGGGGATGTCTTCTATCTCCACTCACGCCTGCTGGAGCGGGCGGCACGGGTCAACGAAGCCTATGTTGAGAAGGCGACCAATGGTGCTGTCACCGGTAAGACCGGCTCTCTCACTGCGCTGCCGATCATCGAGACCCAGGCAGGGGATGTCTCTGCATTTGTACCTACCAATGTGATCTCGATCACCGATGGCCAGATCTTCCTTGAGTCCGATCTCTTTAATGCGGGGATTCGACCAGCGATAAACGCCGGACTCTCGGTGTCGCGGGTAGGTGGCGCAGCACAGACAAAAGTGATTAAAAAGCTCGGCGGCGGTACCCGTCTTGACTTGGCGCAGTATCGTGAACTGGCCGCCTTTGCCCAGTTTGCATCGGATCTGGACGAGTCCACCCGTAAGGCGATTGAACGGGGACAGCGGGTTACTGAGCTAATGAAGCAGAAGCAGTACGCCCCGTTGAGCGTCGCCGAGATGGCGGTCTCTCTCTTTGCCGCCAACCACGGCTACCTTGATGATATCGAGGTGAGTAAGGTGGTTGAGTACGAAGCGACCCTCCTCACCTATATGCGTCGGGAACATACCAAGCTGATGCACTCCATCAATGAGTCAGGTAAGTATGACGCAGAGGTGGAAGAGGCCCTGACAGCAGCGCTCGATAAGCGGCGTGAGTTGTGGGAGCGGGGCGAGATCTCGTAGTGGTCGTGGCAGTGAAACAGCACTTCCAACAACCGACTTTAAGCCAGGGAGTCTGAAATGGCGAGCGGAAAAGAGATACGAACCAAGATCTCTAGTGTGCAGAATACGCGCAAGATCACCAGTGCGATGGAGATGGTCGCTGCAAGTAAGATGCGTAAGGCGCAAGAGATGATGACCTCGAGTAGACCCTATTCGAAAAACATCCGCAGGGTAGTGAGCCATCTAATGCATGGCAACCCTGAATATCGCCACGCCTTCATGGGGTCGCGTGAAGTCAAACGGGTCGGGATGATTGTTATCTCCTCCGATCGGGGGCTCTGTGGGGGGTTGAATATTAACGCCTTCAAGCAGGTGATGGCCGCGATGCACCGCTATGGTCAGCAAGGGGTGGAAGTCTCACTCTGCTGCATCGGCTCTAAAGGCTCTAGCTTCTTTAAGCGTTTAGGTGGAAAGATCGTCGCTGAGAAGAGTCATCTCGGGGATACCCCCACCGTAAATGCGATTATCGGGACGGTGAAGGTGATGCTCGACCGCTACAATAGTGGCGATATTGATAGTCTGCAGGTGGTCTATAACCGCTTTAAGAACACCATGACTCAAGAGCCGGTAACAGAACAGATTCTCCCCCTAACCGCTGGAAAAGGGGATAAAAAACTTGACCACCACTGGGACTACATCTACGAACCGGGTGCGAGAGAGGTGTTAGAAGAGTTGATGATGCGCTATGTCGAATCGATGGTCTATCAGGGTATTGTAGAGAATAACGCCTGTGAACAGTCGGCGCGGATGGTGGCAATGAAGGCGGCGACTGATAATGCCGGAGACCTGATCGATGGCCTGCAGTTGGCCTACAACAAGGCGCGGCAGGCGGCGATTACCCAAGAGTTGTCAGAGATCGTCGCCGGGGCTGCTGCAGTATAGAGTGTAAACAGGGCGGGCAGAGTCGGGTTAGGGTGAGACCACTACCCTCTGTGCAGAGAATTTATAAATTTAGTGAACTGAAAATAGGTATAGCTGATGAGTTCAGGAAAAATTGTTCAAATCATTGGTGCGGTGGTCGATGTCGCATTTCCACGGGATTCCCTGCCGAGAATTTATGATGCTCTGAATGTAGGGGAGGTAGATCTCACCCTCGAGGTACAGCAGCAGTTGGGAGATGGGGTCGTCCGTGCCATCGCCATGGGATCGACAGATGGCTTGCGACGGGGAATGGAGACCATGAATAGTGGTACCGCCATCAGCGTTCCTGTGGGGAAAGCGACTCTGGGTCGAATTATGGATGTACTCGGTAATCCAGTGGATGAAGCTGGGCCGATTGAGACCGATGAGCGGATGCCGATCCACCGTAAACCACCCACCTATGCCGAACAGTCTACCGGGGTTGAGGTGCTGGAGACCGGGATTAAGGTCATCGATCTCGTGATGCCTATCGCCAAAGGGGGAAAAATCGGACTCTTTGGCGGTGCCGGTGTTGGCAAGACCGTCACTCTGATGGAGTTGATCCGTAATATTGCGGTAGAACACTCCGGTTCTTCCGTCTTTGCCGGTGTCGGCGAGCGTACCCGTGAGGGGAATGACTTCTATCACGAAATGTCGGAAGGTGGCGTACTGGATAAGGTAGCGCTGGTCTATGGCCAGATGAACGAGCCTCCCGGAAACCGTTTGCGTGTCGCGCTGACAGGTCTCACCATGGCAGAATATTTCCGCGATCAAGGTTCAGATGTTCTGATGTTTATCGACAACATCTATCGCTACACACTTGCAGGAACAGAGGTCTCGGCGCTATTGGGACGGATGCCATCTGCGGTAGGCTACCAACCGACACTGGCGGAAGAGATGGGGGCGCTGCAAGAGCGAATCACCTCAACCAAAACCGGATCGATCACCTCTTTCCAGGCAGTCTATGTCCCTGCAGATGACCTGACAGATCCCTCACCTGCCACCACCTTTGCCCACCTTGATGCGACTCTGGTACTTTCGCGTCAGGTTGCAGAGCTTGGGATCTATCCAGCGGTGGATCCGCTCGATTCAACCTCGCGCATCCTCGATCCCCTGGAGATCGGTGAAGAGCACTACACTGTGGCGCGTTCAGTACAGTCGACTCTCCAGCGTTATAAGGAGTTGCGCGATATTATCGCCATTCTCGGGATGGACGAGCTGTCCGAAGATGACAAACTTGCAGTGTCGCGTGCACGCAAAATTCAGCGCTTCCTCTCACAGCCGTTCTTTGTTGCCGAGGTGTTTACCGGCTCCCCGGGAAAATATGTCTCGCTTAAAGACACGATTACCGGTTTTAAGGCGATAGTGAATGGCGAATACGATCACCTTCCAGAGCAGGCGTTCTACATGGTCGGCTCCATTGAAGAAGCGGTCGAAAAAGCGAAAACACTCTAACCATTCATAACAGTAGCAACAGCTCCGGAGAGAAGTTATGGCGATAACCATGCACGCCCATATTGTCAGTGCTGAAGGCTCGATCTTCGACGGCACCGTGGAGCAGGTCTACGCCCCCGGGAGAATGGGTGAGCTAGGAATCTACCCTCGACATACCCAGCTCCTAACCCAGCTGAAGCCGGGTGAGGTCAAACTGGTAATCGAAGAGGGCAAGGAGCAGTTCTTCTATGTCTCTGGTGGCATTCTTGAGATTCAGCCACATGTGGTGACAATTCTTGCAGATACCGCGATGCGGGCCAAGGATATCGATACTGCCGCAGCAGAAGAGGCGATTAAACGGGCTGAAGAGGTGATGGAAGGTTCGCACCAAGGAGAGTTTGATTACGCCAGAGCGCAGATCGAGTTGGCGAAAGCGGTGGCTCAGCTCAAAACGGTCGAAGATCTCCGACGCAAGATGAAAGGGGGGAGAGGCAGGGGTTAGAGCTCTCCTCCAACCCTAACTTTATACTCAAGATACCTAAAGCGCTGGTTCTAACTATCTTGGGTATAGCAGATCCCCGATCCTGAAGAGGGACAGGCCAAAACCTGTCCCTTTTTTCTTATTGTCGGGATCGTCATTGGCAACCTCTCCCCTCCCCTTTTCAGTGCCAGTAGTTTGAGTTACATCAAAAATATTAACGCATACAATATAATTCAGACAGGATTGACAATGACCAAGGTAGAAAAAGGTGTGGTAGTAGCGGTCACCTACTCGGTAGAGAGTGGTGGCGAGATGATTGAGCGGATCGATCTTCCGGTCAATATTCTCTATGGCGAAGATAGTGGGCTGCTCCATAAGGTGGAGGCTGCACTCGAAGGAAGGAGTGTTGGCGAGCAGTTGGTGGTGGAGTTGAACCCAGCCGAAGGGTTTGGCGAAGTGGATCCGGCACTCATTTTTGCCGACAAGAGAGAGAATGTTCCCGCGATCTACCATCAGTTAGGGGCGGAAGCGGAATTTCAGAATGAGGGGGGAGAGGTGCGCAAATTTGTGGTCACCAAGATCGATGCGTCAACGATCACGCTTGATGGTAACCACCCCTTTGCCGGAAAAGATATCACCTTTCGCATCAAGATCGACTCCATTCGCCAACCGACAGCGGCGGAGCTGCAAAACGGCGTGGATCGCACTCCGGGGGGCGCTCTACCCACCAGCGGTGGTGGCACGCTTCACTAGCTCAAGATCGACTCACTACCGAGAGGTGCCGTCTATGGAACAGCAAAAGATTGAGGTCGCAATTCTCGCCGCAGGGAGGGGGACGCGGATGCGCTCAACCCTGCCCAAGGTGCTCCACCCCCTTGGCGGATTGCCACTCCTTGCTCATGTTATTGCGGCGGCAGAGAGCACCTCACCTCAGGCGATTCACCTCGTTTATGGCCATGGTGGTGATCAGGTAAAAGAGGCAATCCATGGCACAACGCTGCATTGGGTTGAGCAGCTGGAGCAGCGCGGAACAGGAGACGCCGTGGCGAAGGTACTCCCCGCCGTCGATGATGAGGCGACCCTGCTGATTCTCTATGGGGATGTACCCCTTATTCAACCTAAAACCCTGGAGAAACTGATTCACTGCGCGGAACAAGGTCTGGCACTGCTGACGGTGAAGCTTGAGGAGCCTCGCGGCTACGGCAGGATTGTCCGTAATGACGAAGGGGATGTGGTCGCCATTGTTGAAGAGAGGGATGCGACCGCGGCGCAACGCGAGATTTCAGAGATCAATAGCGGTATCATGGCCCTCCCTGCAGCGTTGGCGCGACGCTGGATCTCCCAGCTGACCCCCAATAACGCACAGGGAGAGTACTATCTGACGGATATCATCGCCCTCGCTGTTGGCGATGGGGTTGAGGTAAACGGGATCTGTATTGGTGATAGCGATGAGGTGGCAGGGGTCAATAGTCGGGTGCAGCTGGCGCAACTGGAACGGGTCTACCAGCAGCGCACTGCTCACGCACTCATGGAACAGGGGGTCACCCTTCGCGATCCCACAAGGCTGGAGGTGAGAGGCCGGGTGGAGATCAGTCCCGATGTGACGATAGACTGCAATGTGATCCTTGAAGGGGAGGTGACCATCGCTTCGCACTGCGTTATTGGCGCCAACTCGATTATTCGCAATAGCGATCTTGGGCAAGGCGTCGTGGTTGAACCGATGTCGATCATCGATGATGCTCAAATCGCTGCAGGGTGTCTCATCGGCCCCTTTGCGCGAATTCGCCCCGGAACCGTCCTTGCAACAGGGGCGAAGGTGGGAAACTTTGTCGAGATTAAGAAGAGTCGCGTCGGTGTGGGTTCAAAAGTGAACCACCTCAGTTATATCGGGGATACCGAGATGGGCGATGGGGTCAATGTCGGCGCCGGAACAATCACCTGCAACTACGATGGTGCCGCCAAACACAAGACCGTGATAGGAGATGGAGCCTTTATCGGCTCGGATACTCAGCTGGTGGCTCCGGTCACTGTCGGCGCAAACGCGACGATTGGAGCAGGGTCCACCATCACTCAAGACACCCCAGATGATACCCTTACCCTCAGCCGCTCACCGCAGAAGAGCATCCAAGGTTGGAGAAGAGCGACGAAAGAGGTTAAAAAGGAGTAGCGTTGCCGGCAACGGCCCGCTCAAGGTTGGCCTGAAAATTGAGACGGAGAAGTCGCTCTACCATGTCGGGAAAAGGGAGCGCAATCCTCCGCTGTAAATACTCCGCCCGTTCTTCACAACCGTTGAAGGAGAGTCTCTGCCCCGCAATGACCACCTGATTCCCTTTATCAGGGACATCGAGACGGAGCAGATCTCCAGCAAACTGCTGCTTAATCACCGCGATAAGATCGTTTACGGCGGAGCTGCGGTTGCTCCAGAGGTTGATCCCCAAGACGCCGCTCGGACTGAGAAAGCTGTGGAACTGGCGCATGAGGTGGGGATCGTTAAGTTCACTGCTAAGACCATCGGCGTCAAAGGCGTCCACTAGAATGAGATCAAAACGGTGCTGGAGATGACGACCGTGGAGGAAGCAGAACCGCTCCACAGGGTCAAGGTGAAGCGTGATCTCCGCCGCCTCCGGGCAGGCGAAAAAGCGTTTGGCGACGCGATAGACTGCAGGGCGGAGCTCCACCACCTCTTGTTGAAGCTGTGGATAGTGGTGATGAAGAAAACGGAGCAGCGACCCCCCTCCGAGACCGATGTGGAGAACCCGCTGCGGCTCGGGTAAGAAGAGGAGGGTTGCAAGCATCGACTGGGTGTAGTTTAGAGCCAGTGCCTGAGGATTATTGAAGAAGTAGGCGCTCTGTTTGGCGGCTGTTCCAAAGTGGAGGCTGCGCTCCGTTGCGCTCTCTACCACCTCAATCGGCCCCCACTCATCGCTGGTGGAGTAGAGGAGAACGCCGTGGTATTTGCGCGTTGACTTGCAGCTAGTGGCGGTTTTCACTACGGGAGACCGCAAGAAGGAGACGATCAAGCCAGGATGTTGGGAGGAGGCGACGGGCGGTGGCGAAGAGGGTGGTAGGCAGAGTAACGCGGTAGCGCGCCCGGGGAGAGGGACTTTCGAGTGCCTGAATCACCTTTTCAACTACCGCCTCCGGGGGAAGGGTAAAGGGTGCCGTCGGGCCAATATGGTTGAGCCTGTTGAGTAGCTGCCGGTAGGTTGCAGTAAAAGGGCTGTTGTCGGTATCAATATTCTGCAGGAACAGCTGCAGTGCGTTATGACGAAACTGACTGGTGATGGGGCCGGGTTCGATTAGGATGAGATCGATTCCGCTCCCCTTCAGCTCCAGTCGCAGGGTATCACTTAGCCCTTCCAGCGCATATTTACTGGCGTTATAGGCACCGCGAAAGGGGAGAGCGACCAGACCAAGGAGGGAGCTGTTCTGAATGATCCGCCCTCCGCCCTGACGGCGCATCACCGGGATTATCTGTCGCGTCAGCTCATGGGTACCGAAGAGATTGGTCTCAAACTGCTGGCGTAACACCTCAGTGGTGAGATCTTCAACAGCACCGGGTTGGCCAAAAGCGCCGTTATTAAACAGGGCAAAGAGCTGACCATTGGTTCTCTCCAACACTTCTGCGACCGCTGCAGAGATCGATTGGCTAGAGTTGAGATCGAGCTGCAGCGCCTCCAGCCCCTCCTCTTTCAGTGTGGTGACATCAGCGGGGTTACGCGCAGAGGCGAAGACACGGTAACCGCGAAGGTGAAGGGCGTGGGCGGTAGAGTAGCCGATCCCGCTGGAACAGCCGGTGATGAGAATAGAGGGTTCGCGGGTGGGGAGTTGGCGGGGTGTCATTCTTCCTGAATGGTCATAGAGTAGAAACTTGGACACTATACCCAAAATAGGTAAAAACCCCAATAAGTGGATGACAGCTATCTGTGCAGGCAGATGACGCTATATCCAAGATAGTTGGAAACACTGGTTCAGGGATACCACCGCCTGCCAGTAACCACAGACTTAACATACCCGTGGTGTCTGTTTTGCCATCCCGCCCCAGTTTTTTGGCAGAACCCGCTTTTATTTCTTTACCTATTGGTTTAAGATTGGGAGAGAACCATCTATTATTATTAGAAAAATGGTGTTGACATGACGGCAGGACAAAGGCGTCACGGCAGCGTTGGCCTGAAAATGTTTGCGATGAGATTTATACCCAAGACAATCGAAAACAGTGGATTTTAGGGATCTCTATTAAAATGGCCACTACTGAGAGTCATAAACAGGTTGAACTTCTTTAATAGGCTTTGATGGAAAATGATGTTATATAAACAAAAGCTTATAGTTAAGCGTGATTTGACCTCTGTTTA
>JADFYS010000339.1 GCA_015232955.1 Gammaproteobacteria bacterium | reverse complement strand
CGGCAGCTCCGGCTTGAAGATCTCCAGCTTGAGACTGATGCCGATCTCACCTCCCCTCTTACCCCCTCGGCCCTTACCCTGGATCTCCGCCTCTCACCAGGGAAGATCGATCTCCTACCACCACTCACCGAAACCACAACCCCGTTGGCGCTAGGTTCACTCCTCACCCCCCTCCAACTCACACTCGACTCCACATTTAATCTCAGCCAACAGCAGCTGCAGATCCCCCGCCTCCACCTCAATAGTGGTCGGGATCTGCTCGATCTGACACTCAACGGTGGCGGAGATCTTCAGGCGGGAGATGGCCAGCTTGAGACCACCATCATCAGCAAGCTTCGTCCCGATCTCTGGACATCTCCCCCCCTCTCCGGCAGTGGGGAGATCACCCTCCCTCTCTCCCTGACCCTCTCCGGGCGGGAACGGCTCACCCTTGGTGGCTCACTGCAGCTGCAGCAGCTCTCCCTCGCCTCTGACCACTGGAGCCTCTCTGGCGCCAACGGTCTCTTTGCCCTGGAGGAGGAGCTGAGCTGGACCCCGGAGGAGAAGATCGCCTTTCGCTACCTCCTCAACTCCGACCCGTTTCAGCGGGTCGATTATGGCCGAATTCAGCCCTATCTTGACAACCACCGCGATCTCACCATCGACGAGATCCGGCTCGGAGAGCAGAAGTTAGGCCCGGCTGCCGCCACACTCGACATCCGTCAGAACCTGATTCATCTCCAGCAGCTCGACCTGGAGCTGCTTGGGGGGAACCTGGCCGGACAGCTCTACCTCGACACCAACCCCGCTGGCTGGAGTGCAGGTCTTCTCGGCCGCCTGAGCGAGATCCGTATCAACACCCTCCTCGCCAAGGAGTCGAAGATTCAGGGACGAGAGGATCAACCCCTCAGCGCACGAGTGGCGCTTGAGTTTGACTTCAACCGCTTCCTGCTCGAAGGGAAGGTGGATATCTCCCACATCACCTCCCTCCAGCTGCTCCAGCTGCTGGAGTTGATCGATCCCAACTATGAGGACGAGCAGCTTTCACAGGTGCGCTCTCTGCTCGGAGTCGCCTATCCACGCTGGATCTCGATTGAGATGCAACGCGGACTGATGAACCTTCGCGTCTCCCTCTCGACCCTACCGTCACCACTGGAGATTCGCGCCCTGCCCCTGACCCCGCTCCTGCAACAGTTTGCAGCGGCACCGCTGAGCCAGATCCGTGCCCTGCCGCTGGAGAAAGAGTGATCCTCACCCCTCTCCTGAACAATACCGCAATGAAATTGGGCAGTGAATGATTGCTTTCCCCTCCCCCTTCCCCTACTCTCTCACCCTCAGCCCGCCCACTTTTCTCAGTTATTTAAGGATATGACCATGTCCAGACGATCTCTTCTTCTCGGTTTCACTCTTGTTGCTAGCGGCTGCGGCGCTCTGCCCGATGTCTACCTCATCGACCGTCACACGGTGATGGAGGAGGAGGCGTCGGGAGAGTGGCCACAACTGGAGCAGCGTTTTCGCGATCTCGCAGTCACCCCCGGTCCGGTCGATCTCGAAAAGGAGAGCAACAGCCGCCGCCGTGACCGCGCCTTTAATCTCCTCAACGACGAGATGACCACTACGCAGAACCGATCCGGATCCTAAACAATGAACCGTTCTCCGCTCCTTCAGGCACTTACCCTCCTTCTCCTTTTCAGCTCCAGCGTAATCGTCGCTGCCGACAGTGATTGGCGCAATAACCGTCTCACCCCGCTGCAACGGATTACCGTCGGCCCATGGGACAACTTCGCCCCGACAGCGAGCCGTGACGGTAACACCGTCTATCTGACCCACACCCGTAATCAGGTGCCGCAGATCTACCGTATGGATGTCGCTTCACGCCACTCCACCCCTTTGAGCGAGGCGGAGGGAGACGCCAAGACCCCCGCACTCTCCCCCGGGGGCAACTGGCTCGCCTACATCTCTTTTCGCTATGATGCGCGGGGAGATACCTGTCTCCAACCGCTCCCCAAAGGGGATTCGTTCTGTATCAGCAGCCGCAATGAAAATGATAAAGACCCCTTCTGGATCGATAGTGGCCATCTCGGTTGGCTCAGTAGCCGCCCCGGAGACGATGAGTGGCAGCTGCAGCAGTACACCCTAAAAGAGAAGAGAATCACCACCCTCTACCGCGGTAACATCTCTGCCCCCGCCGCCTCCCGCGATGGTCACTACATCTTGTTCAACCGACAGCAGCGGGAGCAGCTCCGGGATCGTCTGCAACCGATCCTCTTTGACCGCCGACTTGGCAGTAGCCGCCCCCTCACCCCGTTTGACCTCCCCGGTGTCCCCGGGTTTTACGCCTTCTCCCTCGATGGCGAGGATCTCTACTTCAACTACTACCTTGGCGATACCAACCACGATCAACGGATCGACGGTAACGACCACAGTGTCACCTTTCGCATCAACTTTCAGCAGTGGCTTGAGAGCAGCAGCCCCCTGCTGCCGCTACAGATCACCTCGGTGGCTGAGAACTGCGTCTTTCCTGCACTCGCAGACGATAGTCTCTTCCTCACCTGCGCCTTTGAAGGCTCACTCGATATCTATCAGGCCCCCCTCTCCGGAACCGTCCCCGCGGCGTGGAGCCGGGAGAAGATCGAGGAGGCACACCGTATCGCCCGCACCCCTGAGGAGCGCCTCCTCCTGATGAACACCCTCCGCTTCCGGGATCGCCAACAGGGAGAACCACTCAACCCCGACTATCTCGAGCGGCTGCTCAGCCTCCACCTCGAAACCGGTGATCTCAGTGCAGTTCACTACTATCTGCAGCAGCTGCAGCAGATCTATGCCGAAAAAGAGAGAGACCCCCGGCAACTGGCGCAGTTTTACCGCGGCCTCGAGATCCTCACCACCCTCCTCTCACGCCAGCAGCGGGAGCCACAAGGGATGATCACTGCCCGCTTTGAGCGCTTCACCCGCGAGGTCAGTGAACAGGCCGAAGAGCTGAAGAGCTGGCCCCATCTCAAGACCATCATTCACGCCACCATCGCCGAGGTGTTACAGCAAAACGACACGGCACTCACCCTACTCCAGCGCCTCCCTCTCTCTGCCGATACCCCGGAGACGATGCTACCACTGGAGAGCTA
>JADFYS010000338.1 GCA_015232955.1 Gammaproteobacteria bacterium | reverse complement strand
TATTCATGCTGTTGGTGCCGAAAAACAAACCCGAAAAAAAATTGCGACGACCTTCTGCAAACTCCCCCCAATTCTCGATTGGCGGTTTTTTGCGATTTACATTAGAATTGGCGCTCTTTTTGCCACCCAACAGTGCCTTCTCCAACAAGATGTCCAGCTCCCCAAGAATTTTAATCGTCGATGATAGTAACACCATCCGTGAAATCATTCGGATGGTGGTCGAAACCATCGGTTGTGAAGTGGTGGCTGAGGGGGAGAGCGGTGAGGAGGCGATCACCCTGTTTGGCGAACACCAGCCCGATATCACCCTCATGGATATTGAGATGCCGGGAATGGGGGGGATTCGAGCGGTTACAGAGATCATCCAGACCCACCCCTCAGCCTACATTCTGATGCTCTCAGGAGTAGATCCCGATATTGCCATGGAGTCGGTCTTTGTCGCCGGCGCCGCCGATTATGTCAAGAAGGGGGATGATCTCGAGCTGATGATTGAAGAGCTGCAACCGCACATTGCCAAGTTTCAGCACTAACCACCCCACTTTACACCCACACACCCACATTAAATCGATTCAGGAACTCAACTATGTTCAAAAACTTCCGCCTCTGGGCAAAAATTATGATCGGAATGGGCTTCGCCCTAATTCTGGTGGTGGGTGGTCTGGTGACTACCGGTCTCAACGAGATGGAACGGGTCATTACCGCCGCTGAAAAACAGTCGCTCCATCAGTACGCTGAATCGGTCATTAGCGATATCCGCTCCGAGACCCGGCTCGCTGCCGCCCTCAGCTCTCTCCTGGCGAGTATGCCCATTGTTCAGGAGAAGTTCTCACTTCAGGATCGAGCGTGGCTGGCAGAGCAACTGGTCCCCTCATTTAAGGTGATGAGTGGCGAATACAACGCCAAGCAGTTCCAGTTTCACACTCCGCCCGCCACCTCCTTTCTTCGTCTTCACAAACCAGAGAAGTTTGGCGACGATCTCTCTACCTTCCGTTTTTCGGTAGTCAACACCAACGACCAACAGGAGACCACCACCGGTCTCGAGAAGGGGGTCGCCGGTCTTGGAGCGCGAGGGGTTGTCCCGGTCTTTTTCAACCAGCAGCACCTCGGTTCGGTTGAGTTCGGTATGTCCTTCGGTCAGCCCTTTTTTGATTCGTTCAAAAAAGCGACCGGCGTCGACGCTGCGTTACACTTCATCGAGGAGGATCGCTACTCCACCTTTGCTTACACCCTCAAAGGGGGCGATAGTGGCAGCGGTCAGGATAAGCTCTACGCCCACCTCACCCCCAGAGAGCTGAGCCAGGCCTTTAACGGCACCCCCCAATACCGCAGAAAGGTGATCAACGGCACCCCCAGTGCCATCTACGCCCGGGTGGTCAACAACTACTCTGGTGATCCCCTCGGGGTGATTGAGCTGGTGATGGACTCAAGCCATAACCAGCAGGCGATGGAACGAGAGCGCAACCAGTCGCTTCTCATCGCCCTGGTCGCCCTGTTGGTCGGTATCGCCATCGCCCTGCTCATCGCCAGAGCCATCGGTAGCCGTCTTAACCTTCTTATTGCCGGGGTGAGTCGCGTCTCTGAGGGCAACCTCTCCACCCCGATCCCGGTGAGCGGCAGGGATGAGATCACCGAACTGGCACGGGCCACTGAAGATATGCGCCGCGATCTCAACCAGATGGTGGCGCAGGTGATGGTCAACGCCAGCTCTGCCAATGATGCTGCACATGAGATCGAGTCTGCGGTGAGGAGTCAGGCCGCCATCTCGAGTGAGACCTCCGCCTCGGTGGCGGAGATCACCTCCACCATGGAGGAGCTCTCTGCCTCTTCGACCCAGATAGCCGAATATTCGGAAAAGGTGGTCGCCATCGCCAAGGATACCCTTGAAGAGAGTCGTGAAGGTTCCGATGCGATGCAGCAGATCCACCATAAGATGGAGGAGATTAAGGATGAAAACCGCCAGAGTCTGGAGGAGATCATCCGTCTAGGCAGCAAATCAAAAGAGATTAGCAAGGTGATGGAGATCATCAACAACATCGCCGATCAGACCAAACTCATCGCCTTTAACGCCGCGCTGGAGGCCTCCAGCGCCGGAGAGGCGGGACAGCGTTTTAGTGTGGTCGCCTCGGAGATCCGCCGTCTCGCCGACAGCGTCACCGAATCTACAGGCGAAATTGAGAAGAAGATTAACGAAATTCAGGACTCCATCAGCCGCCTTGTCATCACCTCAGAGAAGGGGGCATCGGGTATCGACGAAGGGGTCAACATCTCGTCTCAGACCGCCACCCGTCTTGATGATCTGGTAGACGCTGCAAGCAAATCGACCCGCTCGGCAGAGCAGATCTCGCTCTCGACCCAGCAGCAGAAGAGCGCCAGCGATCAGGTCCTCATCGCCCTGCGTGAGATTGTCTCTGCCAATGGCAACACCGAAGAGACCATTAACAAAATTCAGGAGATCGCCCACCAACTCACCGCCATCTCTGGCGAGCTGGACAGACATATGGGACGCTTTATCCTCAGTCCGCAGGAGAGTTCATCCCCCAAGGCGAGTTCGGAGCAGGCGTAAATGGCCTCCATCCGGGTGTTGGTGGCCGATGACAGCAGCTCGGCCCGTACCATGATCAGTGAGATGCTGCGTCAGGGCGGATTGACGGTGGTGGGGGAAGCGCGCAACGGTCTGGAGGCGGTAGAGATGACCGCAGCCCTCAAACCGGACATTATCACCATGGATCTTGAGATGCCGGTGATGGATGGTTTTGACGCCATTCAGGAGATTATGAACCTAAAGGCGATCCCCATCCTCGTACTCAGCAGTATCGCTGACGCTGCCAACGGTTGCCGTGCCATCTCTTACGGTGCCCTCGAAGTTCTCCAGAAGCCGACCCTGAGTGATGGCAAAATTCTCTGTGACAAGGTCGAGATGTTGGCAGAAGTGCCGGTAATTCGCCACATTCGACGCAAAACACCAACCCCCCCCCAAAAGATAGAGGAGATCGCCTCCCCTCTTCCCCCACGCCCCTCCCTCAGCCGCGCCCCGCTCTTTGTCATCGCCTCCTCTACCGGAGGCCCGAGCGCTCTTGAGCAGATCATCTCTTCTCTTCCGGTC
>JADFYS010000337.1 GCA_015232955.1 Gammaproteobacteria bacterium | reverse complement strand
CGAGGGGAGAGCATCGGCATTATCGGCAATAACGGTGCCGGAAAAAGCACCCTCCTTAAACTCCTTGCAGGAACTACGACCCCTAGCTGCGGCTCCCTTCAGATAGAGGGTCGGGTCTCGGCAATACTCGAGCTGGGCACCGGCTTTCATCCTGAATTTTCCGGGGTGGAAAATATCCGAATGGGATGCGCCATGCTCGGCCTCAGTCAGCGCGAGACCGAAGAGAAGATGGCAGAGATCATCGCCTTTTCGGAATTACAACAGTTCATCGAGCAGCCGATAAAAAACTACTCTTCCGGAATGTATGTCCGTCTTGCCTTTGCGATTGTTACCTCGGTTGAACCCGATCTCTTGGTGGTAGATGAAGCGCTCTCTGTCGGCGACCAGCACTTTCAGAAAAAGAGCATGGATCGCATGACCTCCTTTCGTAATCAGGGGAAGTCTCTCATCTTCTGCTCCCATAATCTCTACCATGTCAAAGAGCTGTGTCAACGCGCCATCTGGCTCCATCAAGGGGAGGTCTACGCTATAGGTGAGGTGGGGGATGTGGTAGACAGCTACCAAGATCACATCCGACAGCAGGATCGTACCACTATCACCACAACAGCTGTCTCAAGCAGAGAGGTGATTGAAACAGCAGAAGAAGATCAACCACCTCCGCAGCAACCCTCTACCTCTACCCTCCCCTATCTGATCCGGGTAGAGCTGGATCAGACTGGTACTCCGCCGCTCTACCGCACCGGAAAACCATTTCAGGTTACCGTCGAAGCAGAGACAGGGGATACCCCGATTGAAGATATCCATGTCGGTATCGTCATCACCCGTAACGATGGAGTTCAGGTCTACGGTGTAAGCACCGTGGTCGATCAGCTAGCTCTCACCAAAAACCGCGACAACCGCATTCTCCTCACCTACACCATCGCCAAACTACCACTCCTCTCAGGGGAGTACTTTCTTGAACTGTGGCTCATTGATGCCACCAGCGTCCACATCTACGACTCTCGCAACCCCTGCTGCCAATTTAAAGTGAGACAGCAGAGTGTCGAAGTGGGGATGACCTGGATCGACCACCAATGGCAGATCAAATAACCGTGTCTCTCGCCCTAAAACTACGCTACCAGCTGGTACTCCCCCTCCTCTCTCGCCTGCCGCGCCGCAGCGCCTATCGCCTTGCCACTCTCTATTCACGCCTAAGTGAAAATACAATTCACCCGGGAGAGCGGAGCGCCATCTTGCAGCAGATGCAGCGAATATTTCCCGACCATCCTCATGAGCAGATCCAGCACTATATTCGTTATCACTTTGGGATGGTAGAGAGGGAGTATCTTGATACCTGGGTCTTTCCCCGCCTTCGAACCATCGAAGAGATCGATCGCTTCGTCACCCTTAAAGGGTTCGAACCCCTGAAACAGGCAAGAGAAGAGGGGCGCAGAGTGATGCTCACCGGTGGTCACTTCGGCCATTTCTGGATGGCCGGGATCGGCATGAATGCCCACGGCGTTGCGGTCGGCACCCTAACCCGGGACGGTGGTGAAGAGAACCACCACGGTCTGCCAACAGAGGAGTTCAACTTCAGGCTTAAAAAACTCAAATGGCTGCAACAGGCGCTGGGAGGACCATTTCTGGTCAGTGGCAACAACTTGCGCCCCATCTACCGCGCCCTGGATCACTATGTAATGGCGCTGCTCATCGATGTCCCGTATGAATACGCACACCCGGGGCTGGTTGAGGTCCCATTTTTGGGAAAGAGTGGCTGGTTTGCCGACGGTATCGCCCGTGTCGCCCAGCGCACCGAAGCACTCATCTTCCCCTATTTTGTCACTGAAGAGCGACAGGGGCTTACCGCAACCTTTGAGCCGCCACTAGAGGCTGCCGCAATGAAACCGGAAACCATTATGGAGCAGTTGGTACGACGCCTGGAAGAGAAGATTCTGCAACAGCCGGCACAGTGGTGGCTCTGGCCCGCCCTACCCTTAATTCACCGGGAGATCACCTCATGATCTACGACACCCAGATTGATCTCTCGGTAATCAATAACTCACACACCCAGCTCATTCGTCGCATCCCAAAAGGGGCAGCAGTTCTTGAACTGGGGTGCGCAACCGGCTATATGTCAGCCTATCTCACCCAAGCGCTCAACTGTGAAGTGACGGGGGTAGAGATCGATCCCGAGGCGGCAGAACAGGCGCGAGCGCACTGCAAAGAGGTGATCACTACCGATATCGAACAGCCAGGGTGGGAACAACAACTCCCACAGCACCGCTATGACCTCATCCTCTGCGCCGATATTATAGAACACCTGCGTAACCCGGCTGATCTCCTCAGACGGCTACAGCCACACCTGAAACAAGAGGGGGTCTTGCTCGCCTCTATCCCCAACGCTGCCCACGCATCGATTCGCCTGGAGATGTTAGAAGGGCGCATTACCTACGAACAGGAGGGGCTTCTCGACAGAAGTCACCTTCACTTTTACACCTACGCTTCAATCCAAGCCCTGATGGCTGCAGCGGGTTTCAAGCCAGTTGAACTAAGCTATACCTTCCATGATATCGCCGATGATATTATCCGAGAGCGTTTGCAGCGGGTAGGGCTTGAGGCGAGTGATCGCTTTTTACAGCAGCTCCACGCCCCTGAAGCGGTCGCCTATCAGTTCATCATCGTTGCCCAATCTGCCGATTTTATCGAAACAGGAGCGGATAATCTTCACGAACTGCACGACAATCCGCTGCAGGAGTCGATGGAGGTTTACCACAACCTTCTCAACTCACTCCACAACGAAAGAACTGCCCGTAGCACCCATCTGAAAATGATAGAGGAGCGAGATGCGGCGCTATCAATACAACATCAACGCGTGGTAGAGCTTAACAATAAATCGGCTACACTTGAGCAACAGATTGCATCATTAACATCTGATATTGTTATACATATCAATCAATTATCGACTGAACAAGAGCAGAGACAAATCTGCTCTCATGCACTTTGGGCTCTTCAGCAACAGATTCAAAGAGCTGAAGCAAAGATAGCATCTCTGATAGTCGAGAACGCCAATAGAGAAAAGGAAAAACAGCAACAACTACAACAGCTAGAGGCATCCCAACTCACCTT
>JADFYS010000336.1 GCA_015232955.1 Gammaproteobacteria bacterium | reverse complement strand
TCTCAACTTCAGGGGGAGCAGCTTCACGGCGAGATCAGCAGTAGCGGCAACGGCCTCTATCGTGGTGCCAAGGGGCTGGATCCCGAAAGGTTGCAAGAGCTGCAGCGCCTCTACGGCTTTGACAAACCGGCATGGCAGCGTTTTGTCGAGATGATCGGTAACTATCTCACCTTTGATCTCGGTGAGAGCTATTTTCACCACCAGACAGTGATGGAGCTGATTATCTCGAAACTCCCGGTCTCTATCAGTCTCGGCCTCTGGACCTTCTTGATCACCTACCTCACCTGCATTCCGCTGGGGGTGGCGAAAGCGGTACGGGATGGATCGACCTTTGATGTCGTCACCAGCACCCTTATTCTCATCGGTTATGCCATCCCCGGTTTTGTCCTGGGTATCACCCTGCTTGTGCTGTTTGGAGGCGGGAGTTTTTGGGATCTCTTTCCGCTACGGGGTCTGGTCTCCGATAACTGGGCGACACTCTCCCCGCTGGGGAAGGTGACCGATTACCTCTGGCATATGGTTCTCCCTATCACCGCTTCGGTGGTGGGGAGTTTTGCGGTGATGACCATGCTCACCAAAAACAGCTTTATTGAGGAGATTCGTAAACAGTATGTGGTGACTGCTCGGGCCAAAGGGTTGGCCCCCAACCAGATCCTCTATAAACATATCTTCAGAAATGCGGTAATACCGTTGGTCACCGGTTTCCCCGCCGCCTTTATCGGCGCCTTTTTTACCGGGAGTCTGCTGATAGAGACCATCTTCTCGCTTGATGGACTCGGCCTTCTCTCCTACGAATCGGTGCTGAAACGGGACTATCCGGTGGTTCTCGGAGCGCTCTATCTCTTTACCCTCCTGGGGTTGATAGCGAAACTGCTGACCGATATCTGTTATGTTCTGATTGACCCCAGAATTCAGTTTAGCGCAATCAGATGAGATTGGATCCACGGGCATGGGACCGTTTTCGGCGAAACCGTCGCGGCTACTACAGCCTCTGGCTCTTTCTGGTGCTCTTTGTCGTCAGCCTCTTTGCCGAGATCCTCTCCAACGACCGGCCGCTGCTGGTCTACTACGACGGCGAGTACTATCTGCCGCTGGTCACGAGCTATCCCGAGACCACATTTGGCGGAGACTTTGCCACCGAGGCGGACTACCTTGACCCCTATATCCGCTCCCGTTTTAGTTCGGGGGAGAACTGGGCGATCTATCCTCCCAACCCTTATAGCTATAACACTATCAACTACTACAGTGAAGAGGCAAACCCCTCTGCCCCCTCAGAGAGTAACCTTCTCGGAACAGATGATCGCGGGCGGGATGTTCTGGCGCGACTCCTCTACGGTTTTCGTCTTTCGGTGATCTTTGCCTTTGTTTTGACCCTTATCGGTATGGTGATCGGGATCTTTGCCGGGGCGGTGCAGGGCTATTTCGGGGGACGGGTAGATCTCATTTCGCAGCGCTTTATGGAGGTGTGGGGATCGATGCCGGAACTCTACCTGCTGATCATCTTCGCCTCCATCTTCAGTCCGAGTATCCTCCTCTTAATTGTGCTTCTGAGCCTGTTTGGCTGGATGGGGCTGGCTGACTATGTTCGGGCAGAGTTCCTTCGCGGCAGGAACCTCAACTATGTGACCGCGGCGCGGGCACTGGGGCTACGCAACCGTACCATTATGTGGCGACACCTCCTCCCCAATGCGCTCACTCCGGTGATCACTTTTCTCCCTTTTCGGATCAGCGGTTCGATACTGGCGCTTACCAGCCTCGACTTTCTCGGGCTGGGGGTGCCACCCACCACCCCGAGTCTGGGTGAACTGCTGGCTCAGGGGAAGGAGAATATCGATGCCTGGTGGCTCTCCATGAGCACCTTTATCGTCTTGGTGGGAACCTTGGTACTTCTGATCTTTATTGGGGAGGCGCTGCGTGAGGCCCTCGATAGCCGCCGTGGCTAGAGAAGAGAAGCGTCCGCTACTGCAGGTGGAGGGGCTATCGGTCGCCTTCGGTTGGGGCGAGAATGAGAAGAGAGTGGTGGATGCCGTCAGCTTTGCCATTGAACCGGGGGAGAAGTGGGCGCTGGTGGGGGAGTCGGGATCGGGTAAATCGGTAACCGCTGCCGCCATTCTTCGCCTCCATGACCCTCACTCCTGCCACTATCCGCAGGGGGCGATCCATTTTTGTGGCGAGGATCTTCTTCGGCTCGATGAGGAGGAGATGAGAAGACGACGGGGGAATGAGATCGCGATGATCTTTCAAGAGCCGATGAGCGCCCTGAACCCACTCTATACCATCGGGGATCAGCTGCGTGAGCCGCTGCGCCTCCATCGACAGCTCGGCCCCCAAGCGGCGGAGCAGCGCGCCATCGAGATGCTGGAGCGGGTAGGGATCCCCGAACCGCAGCGACGGCTGCGGGACTACCCTCATCAACTCTCTGGTGGACAGCTTCAGCGGGTGATGATCGCCATGGCCCTGGCGTGTCAACCGCGGCTGCTCATTGCCGATGAGCCGACCACCGCCCTTGATGTGACGATTCAGATCCAGATTCTCGAGCTGCTCGATCAGCTGCAGCGAGAAGAGGGGATGGCGGTGCTGCTCATCTCTCATGATCTCAATCTGGTACACCACTTTGCACACAATATTGCGGTGATGGAGAGGGGAAAGATCGTGGAACAGGGGGCACGGGATCATCTCTTTCACCAGCCGCAACACCCCTATACCCAGAGGTTAATTGCGAGTGAACCGCAGCCGCTTTCCACCGCAAGGGAGCGTTATCAGGAGGCCGCTCCCCTCCTTCGGGCTGAGAATATCCGTTGTCACTTTCAGCTCCGGGGGGAGGGGCTGTGGCGTCGGCGTAAAGCGCGGTTTACTGCAGTGGATGGGGTCTCACTTCAGCTCCACCCCGGGGAGACCCTGGGGATTGTGGGCGAGTCGGGTTCAGGCAAAACCACGCTTGGGATGAGTCTCCTCTGTCTGCAGCAGAGTGAAGGGGAGATCCTCTTTGACGGGAGATCGCTACAGGGGTTGAAACAGGGGCAGTTGCGACCACTGCGCCGTCACTTTCAGGTGGTATTTCAGGATCCTTTCTCCTCACTCTCACCACGAATGACGGTTGAGTCGATT
>JADFYS010000335.1 GCA_015232955.1 Gammaproteobacteria bacterium | reverse complement strand
TCAACCAAGCGGGCCTCACTTCGCGAGAAGATCAAATCCTGAAATTAATCGCCCAGGGGCTGAGCAACAAGATGATCGCCCGCACACTTGACATCACTGAAGGTACGGTAAAGGTTCATGTCAAACATCTGTTGAAAAAACTCAACTTGCGCTCACGCGTCGAGGCGGTGGTGTGGGCGGTAAATAACGATCCCATGCTGGGGAAATAATAGCGCTGTTACCAGCCACCACAGCAGCAGGGATGCTAGCGTATCAACCACTGACAGAAGGGGGATCGAATATTCCATAGAAGTGAGGTAATGATGGGCCAACTTGATACCAATCAATGTTGAAGCAGCCGATTTGGGGGATAATACTCGCTTTCAGGCACTGCTGTGGATATACCCAAGATACCTGAAATCCAGTGTTTTCAGGGTTCTTGGTTTTAGATGGAGTTGAATATGAGTATATCGAGGGTTATGAAGGGCGATCACCAGCGCTGCGATCATCTTTTTTCACAAATGGAAAACGATGCCAATGCTGACGATAGCTGCGCATTAAATGCGAGTAGCCAGCTTTTTTTTGAGACCATTGAACACCATTTTGGCATTGAGGAGGAGATACTCTTTCCGCTTTTTGAAGAGCGAAGCGGCCTTAGTGGCGGGCCAACAGTGGTGATGTGTCATGAACATCGACAGATGAAGCAGCTCTTTAGTCAGATGCGGCGTCAGTTGGAGGTGAAGGCTCTGGCCGATTTTCTCGCAACCAGTGACACTCTGCTCATCTTAATGGGGCAGCACAACGCCAAAGAGGAGCAGATCCTCTATAAGATGATGGATAGCACGCTCGCCGACGAGGCAGTGGATCTGCTACCACGACTGGGACTTCCTATATAGGGGCGCAGCACCATCAACCACTCAATACGCAACCGATCAGCCCCCAGCCATTTACCCCTTCTTTTATATGGGCGATAGCAGCAGAAGCGTCTGGCTGGATGTCAGTGCAGAGGAGGCTCCACAACCTTTTATGCGGACAACAGCGGCGTTGCGGCAACTTCCGAATGGAGCATTTCTGCATCTCTACCACCGCATGCGCCCCTGTCATCTCTACGATTTTTTACAACAGCACCATTTTCTGGAGCTCACCTATACAGAGTGCGATGGTGCTCATCACCTCTATATCTGGAGAAGTGGTGATACTGCCGCTGAGGCGGCAGCAGAACAGGCCTATCACGACAGCTTACATCATCCCCTGAGCGACGATGATTAACAGTGCGCTGCTGTCGTTAGTCCAGACTCCGCCTCTGATGGTGCCGTTGCGCTTTTTTCTGACAGCACCTCTGTTTGGCTTACTGTTTGCTCTGTTATTGCTGTTTGCCAGCGGCAATCCGATTGATTTACGCTGGGATCCAGTCACCTTGGCAATGGTTCATGCGTTGGTGTTAGGTTACCTGAGCATGATCATGCTGGGTGCTGTGCAGCAGCTGCTTCCGGTATTGCTTGGCGCTCAAGTCGTACAGGCGGAGAGGGTGGCGACATATCTCCACTTTATCTACACATTGGGGGTTGTAGCGTTACTCATTGGTTTTGCACAGCAGAGCCGCGCCGCATTGCAGCTGGCACTGCTGCTGCTGTCAGTGGCTGTTATTCTGTTTGCTCTGTTTACCTGGTGGTCAATTTTGCGATCACCGTCACGAAACGCAACCGCAATGGCTTTTTTATTTTCCACGCTGTCGCTGATGATAACCCTAATAATGGCGTGGATAACTCTCCTGCGGTACCAGTTTATTGTCCCCTCAGCTTCGGTGTTGACAGATATCCACCTAGGATGGGGGCTGCTGGGTTGGGGGATGTTGCTCATAATAGGAGTGGCCTATCAGGTCGTGCCGATGTTTCAGGTTACTGCAGAATACCCTCGCTGGTTTCGGCGATGGCTGTTACCACTTCTCCTGCTGGAGTTGCTGCTGTTCACGGTTTCCAAGATGACATCACTACCTATACTGCAATACAGTCTATTCAGCCTGCTGCTACAGTTATTGCCGGCGGCTCTGACGGCGCTGTTCGCTGGCATTACCCTTACTCTGCAACAGCGACGCAAGCGGCGGCTGGCGGATGTTTCTCTCCGCTTTTGGCGCGTAGCGATGATTTCACTGCTCATTGCGAGCGTCGGCTGGATAGTGGTTGAGCTGTCGCTTCAGGGTGGTTTGTCGGAGGCACAGGGTGCGTGGTGGCAGGTGCGACTTTTTCTGTTGCTCCTCTTTGGCGTGTTCTTTTCTGTAGTTTCTGGGATGCTGTTCAAGATCGTCCCCTTTCTTATCTGGCTGCATCTGAACAACAGCTGCCAGCAGCATGGCGCTTATCAGGGCGATACTCCGGTCATGGGGCGCTATATCCCTGCATATGCAATGCAGTGGCAGTACCGTCTACAGCTGTTGGCGTTGATGGTTCTGCTGCTCGCAGCACTGCTGTTACCACAACTGCTACCGCTGGCGGCCTTATTGTGGGGGGGTGTATTTGTCTTGCAGGAGGGGTTGATGCTGCAAGCACTAAAACACTACCGTGATTTTATAAATGTTTTGCGGACGACTGATCACGGCCAGAAGACGGTTCAAGGTTGAAACCACAATCGCTTGCGAATTTTGCATGACGGCGAAGACCTAGATCGTTTATCACTTCAATGTGTTTGCCCTCCACCTTAATTAACCCTTCACCGATAAAAGCCTGCAGGATGCGTGAGAAGGTCTCAGGTTTAATCGACAGCATTGATGCAAGCACTCCTTTGGGGGTATTGAGGGAAAAGCTGCGTAGATCATCACCATGGGTATGAGCACAGTTGTACAGATAGCCGGCCACTCTACTCGACGCACTTTGCAGGGTAAGGTCGTCGATCTCTTTCACCATACGATGAAGGCGAACACTCATCTCCCCAAGGAGACGAAAACAGGTCACTGGAGAGGAGTGGAGAATTTTGAGAAAAGTTTTATTACTAAAGGCAAAAACCGCACTTGTGCCGATGGCTGTAGCCCGTACCGGATAATTAGGTTGATCACCAAACATCAACGCCTCGGCAAAGGTTTTACCCGGAGTAACCAGTTCAATCACTTTCTCGTCACCGTCTATCGAGAGACGACTTAACTTGATTGTTCCTTTTACGAC
>JADFYS010000334.1 GCA_015232955.1 Gammaproteobacteria bacterium | reverse complement strand
AAAGCTCGTAGTCGCCACCCTCAAAGAATGTCTGAGCACGACGATTACCACGCTGTGTCACATGGTGTGGATAACCGGGAATAACAATACGAGGTAAACGAGCCATGTTAGCAATATTGCATAATTAATGTATTTAGTGCCTGAACGGAAATTCATATTGCATTGATTTTTAATTGAATTATTCATTTTGAGTAATCGAAGATTTTCGTAAAATATCATAGCTCTACTATAAACACTCATGTAAGCCATTGAATTATGGGTGTGCCACTGAATTTTCTGCAAAATCTTCGGCAGGCGCAAACAAAGTGGGTGTCCTTTTGTTGAAACGTTATCAATATAGTGATGAGGTTCCACTGATTTATAGAGTAATAAGTTAAGATTTTGCCGTTCTTACCGCCCAATATCTCCAGCCTGCAAATCCCGCCGTTTATGCACCACGGCCAACACAAAAACGCCTTGGCTTTTGATCTCATAAATAATCCGGTAGGAATACAACGATAACTCTCTGACCGCTTCAACATTGAGTTCCGGCACTTTCTTACCAACCTTTGGCAGATTATCCAGCACATCCGTTTTCTCTCGAATATCCTGAGTCACCTTCTTGGCATAGTGGCGGGAGTCATGGGCAATAAAATCATGGATAGATCGTAAATCAGCCTTGGCCGGTTCTGACCAAATCACCATGAATCAATTTCCCGTTTCAGTTCCTCGCTGGTAATGGTCTGGCCCTGTTCCACGGCCTCCTGTCCCTTCCTGATTTTATCCAGCACATAAAGCCGGTACATGATCTCATCCATGTTGGTATTTTCCGGCAGTTGGTTGATGGTATTAAGTGCTTCTTGTTTAGCATCTTGCATGGTGGGTTCCTCGCAGTAATCGGTTAGCCGTGCGCCATCTTGCAGATGACCCTTGTTACATCTGACTTCTTCACCAAACTGTCCATCATGACAATCAATGCCTGCTGGTCTTCATCTGGTAAGCTGTTGCATTGCTGACAAAGCTGGCGTAGTTGGTAGTTCCTGATCTTCAAGTCTTGTGACGGCTCCTGCCGTCCGGCCAACTCATCCAGGGCAACCTAGAGAATATCGGCGATCTTCACGATGGTATCGAAATGCGGCACATTGCCGCCTTTCTCTCAGCGGTTATAGACCCGTGGGCTGACTTCGAGCAGTTCAGCCAACCGGGCTTGAGTGATGTTACGGGCTTGTCTGAGCAAGCGCAGACGTTCGGCGAAGACGGACATATCCAGACCTAAATCCAGTAATGAGTTTGGTTGGTCATTGTATGGCCCTCATAAATATGTCTTGCTAGAAAGTAACGATAGTGTCTATTATGATATGCGCTGTAGAGACTATTGACAAGTTTTTTGAGGAAAACGCCTATGGCCCGCATCCCAGACACAGAACTCGACCGCCTGAAACGCGAAGTGGCTTTGGTGAACAAACAACAAAAGGACACCCACTTTGTTTCTTGAAGAACTTTTCCATCTGACGCTCTCTCCTGAGGGTGTGTGGCTCGCAACTTACCGCTAACGACCAGCGCTGTCTACTAATAACACTCAACTCTTAGCAGAGGGTAAACATCAAGAGTAACTATTCAGGAGATCGTGCAAACAAAGTGGGTGTCCTTTTGTTGTCCTTTTGTTGTTTAAGGGGCAGTGGTAAATCGTTGCGCTCATCGCCACCTCATCCCGTTAGCCATCGCCCTCCTCAAAGCGCTACCATCTAACCCTTCATCTACGGGTAAAGCGGTTTTTATCAGAGCAGTCGTGACTGGGGGGATGTTCCTATGGGGAATGGTTTTGCCTACGGTGATCACGCCTTAACTCCCCCAAATGGCGATGGTGTAGTTACCCTGCTGCTGCCGAGTGGAGGTGTTCTTCTCCTCCCAACTCACTTCAGGATCGCGATTAAAGATCAGCAGATGCGCCTCGGCGGCACCCGCCTTGTCGGCGTAGTCGGCGACTTGGGGGAGCCCTTCGGCGAGGGTCGCCTCCCAACTCTTATGTTGGATCTTGATCTCGATGACGATGCGTTGGATCTCGCCATAGAGTCCTGCCGCTTCGTCTAGCGGCCACTCGATGATGAGATCGGTGCGCCGTCTGCCAAGGGCGTATTCGCGGTTGATGCGGCCACCGCCGTTAATGATACGCTGTAAAAACGCTTGGAGCAGTAGTTGTGGCCCCGCCTCTTTGTAGTCAAAGCGCTCTAACCAGCTCTCGGAGTTTTCGCGGAAGAACTGCTGGAAGGCGGTGAGAAGTTTATGCATATCGAGCTGTCTGTCGGGTTGGATGTACCACGCCTGTTCTTGGTTGCTGATGGTGGTCTGGGTGCTCCAAGTGAGCTCGCGCGGGATCACTTCGCGATAGATCCGGTTACTGATGTGCAGTTGTGGGCGGGAGATGACCAGCCCAAGGTCTTCGACATACTGACGATCATCTAGAGGTAGGTCTTCTGGCATGGTTTCCCCCATCAATATCGGGGCGATCACCCGCTGTACCCGTGGCTCTTTGAGTTTGTCGGCAAGTTGGTCGAGGTGGGTGGCACGCGATTGGATGAGGCGTTCGCGGGCGGCGAGGTAGTGGTTCAGGGTGATCGGTTGGCTGCGGTCACGCAGGGCGCGCTCTTGCCAGGTGAGTTCGTAGCCGAGGGCGTTGACTAGCCACGGCTGGCCGGCGGTGTCTTGCCAGATCTCGGGGTAGATGTCGGGGTCGAAGCGCTGCCCGGTCTCTTCGGTGTGCTGCTGGTAGAGCTCTCTTACCTCTTCTGAGGTGAAGTTGCCCATGCGGATCGAGGCGGCCTTGATATTAAAGGCACTGCCGCCGGTGATGATGTCACCGTTGCTCTGGTGGATGCGGTAGTCTTTGATGTCTCTAACCCCGCAGAGGAGCAGGCTGTGGGGGAAGGCTTTGGGGCGTTGGGTGTAGCCTGCTCGCAGTTGCCGTAGTAGCGAGACTAAGGTATCGCCAATTAGGGCGTCGACTTCGTCAAAGAAGACCACTAGAGGTCTGTCGCTGTTACGACTCCAGTAACCGAGTAGGAGTTGTAGGCGGTTATGGGGAGATCGCCCTGCCCCTTCGCCATCAAGCCAGTGGCGTAGCTGTGGTTGGTTGAGTTCAAACTCCGCCTGTTCGGATATCAGTTCACAGATGGTGGT
>JADFYS010000333.1 GCA_015232955.1 Gammaproteobacteria bacterium | reverse complement strand
AGTATCTGGCATGATCATTAGCGTGAAATACATTTCATAATCGAGGGTGACGCCGCACCATTCATGCAAGTTAGGTTAAATGGATACCCCAGTCCAGTGTTTCCAAGTATCTTGGGTATATCGGCTTTTTGGAGCCAGCGTTTTCAGGGTTCTTGAGTATAGCGGGAAGGTGTCAGTCGAAACGGAGCGAGAGGTCGATGGGGGTGATCGCCTTGGTGAGGGCACCGACCGAGATAAAGTCGATTCCAGAGAGGGCGTAGCTGCGGAGATTGGCGAGGGTGACACTGCCTGAGATCTCGAGCCGGCAGCGGTGACGGTTGATCATAACCGCCTGTCGTAGCTGTTCGGGATCCATATTGTCGAGAAGGAGGATATCAGCTCCTGATGCCGCACCCTCTTCCACTTCATCCAGGGTCTCTACCTCGACCTCTATTTTGTAACGGTGCTGATAGAGTTCCCTTGCCTGAGTGACAGCAGCAGTGATGGAGCCTGCAGCAGCGATATGGTTCTCTTTGATGAGCACCATATCGTAGAGGCCAATGCGGTGGTTACGACCCCCTCCACACCTTACCGCATACTTCTGGCTTAAACGGAGACCGGGAACTGTTTTTCGGGTATCTAGCAGGGTGGTGCCGCTCTCTTTAAGGAGAGTCGCATAACGGTGAGTGGTGGTGGCAGTCCCTGAAAGAAGCTGCAAAAAGTTGAGTGCTGTTCGTTCACCACTGAGTATGGCACGGGCCTCTCCGGTAACCCGGCATAGTTTCTCTTGTGTTGGGATCGCCTCTCCGTCGTGATAGAGCCATGATATTTTAATGGAGGGATCCAGTTGGTGAAAGGCGGCATTAAACCAGAGGGTGCCACAAAGTACCGCTGGTTCACGGCTGTAGAGTGTGGCCGAGATAGTGGTCTTCTCCGGGATAAGAGCTGCGGTGAGGTCGCCCTCCCCCAGATCCTCGGCCAGCGCCCTTGCTACTTCTACATCGATGTCGTCTTTAGACGGAGGGAGGATCTCCCCCACAGTGTGGGTGTTAGCCAACTGCAAGCAGCTCGACATCAAAGATGAGGGTGGCGTTGGGTGGGATCACCCCACCGGCACCACGGGCACCGTAGCCCAGCTCGGGGGGGATGGTCAGTTTGCGACTCCCACCCACCTTCATTCCCGCGAACCCCTGATCCCAGCCTTTGATCACCATTCCCGCGCCGAGTTTGAAGCGAAAGGGATCGTTACGATCTTTGCTTGAGTCAAACTTGGTTCCATCTTCAAGGGTGCCGGTATAGTGGACAGTGATCTGTTGACCCGCTGTGGCCTCTTCGCCCTCCCCGAGGGAGATATCTTCTATCTTGAGTGACATCGGTTGAACTCCGTGATGTTTTGGTTAATTTTCGATTAGGTTTGTGGTTGAGAGGGGATTATATGCGAAAGTTGTTAACAACCGCGAGTGGATGGTGTAACTTAGAGGGGTGATGTTCATTCAGAAAAACACTCTCTCCCGCCTATGCTGAATCGGCGCTTATGGTCGATACTCAGGCCGCTTCTGTCGAGTATGCGCGACCTGCTGCCGATCGTCCTTGTGGTCGGCTTTTTTCAACTTGTGGTGTTGCAGCAACCCATACCCAACTTTGGTCAGATTCTGATGGGCGTGGTTCTGGTGGTTTTCGGGTTGACCTTTTTTATCAAAGGGCTGGAGATGGGGCTTTTCCCCATCGGTGAGAGTATGGCCTACGCCTTTGCCAGTAAAGGGAGTATCTTCTGGCTCCTGCTCTTCGCCTTTTCCCTCGGTTTTGGGACCACTGTTGCCGAGCCGGCATTAATCGCCGTTGCCAAAGAGGCTGCAGTGGTGGCGGCTGAGAGCGGGATGATTGAGAATAGTCCTGTTGCAAAGGCCAGTTATGCAAGCGGACTCCGTTACACCGTTGCCCTTTCGGTCGGGTTTGCGATCCTGCTCGGGGTGTTTCGGATCATCAAGGGGTGGCCTATCCACTACCTGATTATTGGTGGTTATATCGGGGTGGTGGTGATGACCATGTTTGCACCGGTGGAGATTATCGGTATCGCTTACGATTCAGGGGGGGTGACCACCTCGACCATCACCGTACCTCTGGTGACCGCGCTGGGTGTCGGTCTCGCCTCCAGTATTCGTGGCAGGAATCCGATGGTGGATGGCTTTGGCCTAATCGCCTTTGCTTCGCTAACGCCGATGATCTTCGTTATGGCTTACGGGATGGTGATCAGTTGAACGACTTGCTCAATCTGGTGGTGGATACCGCCATAGGTACGGTTCGAGATGTGCTCCCGATTGCGGCGATTATTATCGGTTTTCAGCTGCTGGTGATTCGCAAGCCGATCCCCAATCTGAAAAATCTGTTAGTCGGTTTCTTCTATGTGCTGTTGGGGCTGGCGCTCTTTCTCATTGGTCTTGAAGAGGCGCTGTTTCCCATCGGAAAATTGATGGCGCAGCAGCTGACCGATCCCGCTTTTATCCTCGGGAGCGAGATCGGCCGGATGGTGCGCTGGGATGATTACGGCTGGATCTACCTCTTCGGTTTTGCCATCGGTTTTGCTACCACAATTGCCGAGCCATCACTGCTTGCGGTCGCGATTAAGGCGGAAGAGGTCTCCGGTGGCGGGATTAGTATTAACGGCTTACGCACCGCAGTGGCGCTGGGGGTGGCGGTGGGGATCGCGCTGGGCACCTTTCGTATTGTCAGTGGAACCCCGCTCCACTACTACATCATTACCGGATATGTTGTGGTGATTATTCAGACCTTTCGTGCACCGAAGATGATTATCGCCCTCGCCTACGATTCGGGCGGGGTGACCACCTCAACCGTTACGGTGCCGCTGGTGACCGCTCTTGGTCTGGGGTTGGCGAGTACAGTTCCCGGTCGCAGCACCATGCTCGACGGCTTTGGCTTGATCGCTTTTGCCAGTCTCTTTCCGATTATTTCGGTGATGGGGTATGCCCAGTTGGCGCAGTGGCGGGCAGAACGAGAACGGGCAAGGAGGGCAGATGAGTAGCATTCAGCCTAACTTGCATGAATGGGGTGGCATCACCCTCGATAATGAAATGTATTTCACGCTAAAATCCGCAGTTGGACACCGTGAAGGGTGCGTTTGTGGCGGTGCAGTGCAACGAAGGCATGGATGCCGAAGGTA
>JADFYS010000332.1 GCA_015232955.1 Gammaproteobacteria bacterium | reverse complement strand
GAGTCGGTCACGACCCTGCTGCTGTAGTAGCTGTTCGAATAGTGGCAGTTCACGGGCACAAGCGGGGCACCAGTCGGCCCAGAAGGTGAGAATGATCGGCCGTGATCCGAAGCTGTCGGGAAACTGTACCTTTCTCCCCTCTAGTGATAGTAGTGAAAACGGTGGTGCGACCTCTCCGCGCTGTGGTGGGGAGTCACTGCGGCTGCAGCCGCTGAGGAGAAGCGTACCCCAGAGCAGCAGTCCCAGAACCTTCACCACGACCATGAGAGCATCAACCCTGAAGAGGCTACCGCTGCTGCTACCACCAGATAGAAGATGAGAAAGAGAAGGAGCGAGGGGATGAGATAGCGTGGCAACAACGCGGTTACCGCCTCTGCCAGAGAGGGGATCTGCGCCCCCTTCGCCACCACCGCCGCGGCGATGGCGAGTGCGGTGGCACCAAAGAGCGGGAGATAGAGGGCGTAGCCGATATAGTGGTGACCCGCCTTCAGCAGACAGAAGGGGCAGTGGTGGTGGGGGTGCTCATAGATGTAGAGGGCAATAAAAGAGATGATGGCGACCAGTGCCGCCCCCCACGCCGCCAGCGCGGCGATGGCAAAAATGGCCGCCCCTCTCTGCCGCACAAGTAGCCACAGACCGCTCACAAAGAGGATTCCGGCGGTCATTACCAGAAGAGTGAGCGCCATTTCAGGGGTGAGTGCGCTGACCTCTGCCGCCACCCCTTCCCCACTACTACTAAAGAGGGCACCGCAGCAGGAGGTGATCACCTCTCTCTTCATTTCGCTAAAAAAGCGGATCTGAGCCACCGCTTCTAGCGCCGCCAGAGGGAGGAAGAGCAGTAGCAGCAGATATTTACGGCGCAGCAGTGGATAGTCGTAACCGCAGTTATCGAGATGGTTTAGGGCCAGCCAGCCGCTACCGCAGAAGAAGAGCGCCATCTTGAGCAAGAGCGTCGGCCACCCCCAAGGGTTGAGGTTGAGTACTCCGGTAGCGCACATTGCACCCACAAACTGCCCCGAGAGATCTTCGGCGGTATAGACAAAAAGGAGTAGGGAGAGGATCTCTGCAATAAAGACCCAGCTCACCAGAGTGGAGATGAGGTAGGTGCGCCGCTCCAGCAGCAGCTGAAACTCGCTACCGCTGCTACTATCCCAGTGTCGTACCACCTGCAGCGCAAAACGGGTCGCCGGCAGCAGCATTAAAAGCATGAGCAGTGACACCAGAAGCAGCGCCAGTATCGCCGGATGGAGGAGCACAGCGACTACCCCTTACTTACCACTATCGTCACTTACCCGACCATCATGGAGGGTGATCAGACGGTCAATAATCGGTGCCTGGTAGATCGCTGCATCGTGGCTGGTGAGGAGGATCGTCTTCCCCGAATGGTAGAGTTGCTCCATCAGTCCCATAAACTCTTGACTGAGGGCGCTATCGAGATTGGCGGTCGGCTCATCGGCAATGATCACTGCTGGATCGTTAATTAAGGCGCGAATAATGGCGACACGCTGCGCCTCTCCGCCCGACAGCCACTCGCTGCGGCTCTCTCTTCTATCCTCCATCTGAAACTGCTCCAACAGGCGATCTGCCCGCTGCATCAGCGCTCGTCGTGGAGGGGCGTCAGGATAGGCGGGCAGGACGATATTCTCCAGTACCGTAAACCCCGGAATCAGATTAAAGCGCTGGAAAATAAAGCCAAAGGTGTGGCGACGGATTTCAGTTAAGAAGCGCTCACTCATCCCGGAGATTTGGCGTTCATTCAACACAATCCGCCCCGAAGTGGGTCGGGAGAGGGTTCCCACCAGCGAGAGGAGGGTGGTTTTGCCACAGCCACTCGCCCCTCGAAAACAGGTGAACGACCCCGCCTCAAGGGTGAGGGAGACGCCGCGTACCGCCCACAATTCGTTGTGGGCACCTCGATGAAAGGCCTTGGTCACCTGTTGCAGCTGAATCGTCACCGCATCACCTCATCGGGATCGGTGATCGCCGCCTGCCACACCGGAAAGATGGTGGCTACGGTATAGGGGAGCACGGTTAAGAGCAGCAGTGTCGCCAACTGTAGTCCATCCACCACCGGTAGTAGCTGAAACCGGGGGTAGAGTGTCGCCCACCCCTGAATCACCGCTGCAAAGAGGGGAGCAGAACTCCAAAAGACATGGATATAGGCAGCGAGATAACCCAGACTAAAGGCGGTAAAGGAGAGGATCATCCCCTCCCAGAACTTCATCCGCATAATATCTGCCGTCTCCCACCCCACCGCTTTGAGGATCCCGATCTCTCGCCGCTCCTCCCCACTTAGCCCCGACGCCTTCTCCCAGGCGAAGATGATAAATGCCGCCATCGCTCCCACCAGTACCAGAAGGACAATCCCCTGCCGCCAGGAGAAGATCGCATCATAGGTGCGGAGGATCTCCTCACGCATAATGGGGCGGGTGTCGGGAAGGCGTTGTACCAATTTCTCTGCCACCTTGGCCACCTCATTGCGGTTACGCACCTTGAGGACGATATCGGTGTAGACCCCCTCGGGCAGAGAGAAGAGGGCGCGATAGGCGTGAGCAGAGATCAGGAGGAGATCGCTGCTCATCAGCTCCGACTCCGAACTGAAGATCTCTTTAATCTCAAAGACAAAGGTGCCCCCATCTGCGGCTGGGAAACTGATGAGATCTCCCACGGCCACCCCCCGCGCCCGCGCCAGACCTGCACCGATCACCGCCTCCATTGCCGTTAGCGGGGAGTCACGGCTGACCATTACGGTGTAGTTGGCCTGGATAATCGGGTCGTAGAGATAGCCCCAGAGCCGGCCGTAACTGGCACTCACCCCGCGGATGGTCTCGGTCTGGGTGAGATACGCCTCTGGAATAAGGGCGTGGCGACCCGCCTCCATCCGCTGCAGAACGATCTCCGGCGCCGCCTCAAGCAGGGTGTGTGCCTCTTGACGCAGGGCGTGGGTAAAGAGCATCACCGATGCGAGAAGAGATACTATCGCACTATAGACCAGTAGCAGACTTAGGCTCTTCCCCTTGCGCCGGGCGAGTGAGGTGAGGGTATAGTCGATGAGATAGCGCTGACGACGGAGGAAGGCAGAGGTCATTGAATACCGTATAATCCTAAAATCCGCAGTTGACCGCTATACATTTCCATCAATATAATGATTATGCAATGAAATTCACA
>JADFYS010000331.1 GCA_015232955.1 Gammaproteobacteria bacterium | reverse complement strand
CATTGTGACGCCCGCATCAGGATATAGACAATAAGAAGAACAAAAAGCATCACCATCACGGTTTGACTCTGCTCCCAGAGAGAATAACGGGAAGACTCGGTCATTAGCACCGCGGTAAGCATCGCCCCGGGACCGGCAATAGAGGGGATCGCCAGCGGAAATATGGCGGTGTCGTGGTGATCTTCTGCCAGACGAATCTCCTCATCAGGCTTGCTTTCACCAAAGATCATCGACAGCGCAAAGAGAAAGAGAACGATGCCCCCGGCAATCTGGAATGCGGCAAGGGGGATAGACATCGCAGTGAGGATCATCTCACCAATGATGACAAAAAAGAGGAGAATTCCGGTGGCGGTGAGGGTGGCGATAAAGGCGATCTTTCTCTTGGTTTCAAGGGTATAGCTACTGGTTACGGCAATAAATACCGGAACAGTGCCGATAGGATCGATCACTGCAAAGAAGATGATAAAGGTTGCTACAAGATCGATCATGCTCTGCTCCTGGACTGTTGATACCTTCAATTATTTTTGGGGATGTTGGTCTTCATCAACACCGCATAGGGGAAGTAGAAGAGGTTTCGTAACCCGGCGATATTGGAGAGATTGCGGGCATACTTCCGAACCTCAAATTGAAACATATCGCGTACCACATCCTGCTCGACCGTCCCCTCTTCATGGACGGTGATTAGACGATGAAGGGCATAAGAGCCGAGAAGAAAGGAGAGGATAAAGAGAAAATCGAGGCCGGAGATATTGACGGTCGGGAGCATCAACAGAATCTCACCCCCCTTTTTCAGCTCAAGGGTGAGAGTGAGCGATTGATCCATCATCAGTGTCGCCAGCCCCCCTCCGACCAGAGGTCCAAACATCGCCGCTAAACCGGAGACCATTGAGCGAACCGCAAGATATTGAGTGGACTCCCCTTTTGGGGCCAGCTTGAGGGCGATATTACTGGAGGAGATGTTGACCCCTGCAGAGGAGATCCCGCTCAGGATATGGATCGTGATGAGTAGCGGTATGGTAAGAAGGTAGTTTTCCGGCATTGAGGTGAAGGGCCAGATGAGCATGGTGATGATCAGTATCGGTCCCGACTCCATTAACACGGAACGGTTGCTAAAGCGATCTGCGAGGGCACCCCAGATTCGGGCAAAGAGGACATTGGCGATCTGGCTCAGAACCGAGAGGGAGAAGATAAGGGTCATGGAGAGCTGAAGCCGGTTGAGCATGTAGACGGTAAAGAAAGGGGCGGCAAGATTGACGGCAAAGTTCCAGCTGCCGAGAAAAAAGAGGAGCTGTCTAAAATTCTGATCGCGAAAGGGGGTGCGGAGGGTCTCGATCCAGCTGTGGTGGCTAAGAGGAACCATCTCTGGCTCGGGGACGCGGGAGAGTGCCCAGACCCCGGAGAGACCCAGTACCCCACCACAGAAGAAGAGGAGAGAGTAGATGTGGATCTCATCAAAGTGGGGTTTCAGGCTATCGACCCCATAGGCGGCGGCCATTCCAAAGATCGAACCGGCGATAACCGAGATAATGGTGCGGTTGGCCGAGTGGACCCCTCGACGGTTTTCAGGGATGAGATCCCGCATCCAGGAGTGGTAGGAGAGGGCGGCGATGGTTCCGAAGCAGAAATAGGTGAGGAGGCAGAAGAAGAGAATTTTAGAGGTCGCTTCTGCCGGGACAATCCACGGCAGCGCAGCAGCAATAAACCAGAACATACGGCTGATAAGAGAGCAGGTGACCGCCACTAATTTGCGCTGTCGAACCCGGCGAATAAGAAAGATTGCGGGAATTTGCACCACTTGGGAGAATGGCGCCAGCGCCGCAATCAGCCCCACCTGAAACGGGGTTGCGCCAAGGATAAGGGCAAAGGCGACGAGAAAGGCACCCCCGGTCACTACCCCCATAATCTGGCTACTGACACCGTCCACCAATAGCATCCGCAGACCGCGATCCAGCTCTACGGGTGAGATCTCAGCTTGCGGTGAGAGGGAGGAGATGTGCATTACGGCGTTGCCCTCTCTTGAAGAATCTTTTCTGCAAGTAGCACCAGCTCTTGCAAGATCCGTTCGCCACTACTGCTCTCGCTCAGGGCGACCAGGATGTAACGACGCCATTTGGGTCCCCAGACCAGAACCGAGTCAGAGTGCCACAGCTTCCAGCTCCCCGATTTACGATAGAGTCTGGCGTGGGGGGCAACACTGCGTAGTGTCTTGACAAACTTGTGATCGATCTTAGGCGAGCTCAGTATCTGAAGCATCTCTTTCGAAGCGTCAAAGTTGATCAGTTTACCGGTTGCCAACTGATAGTAGAAGCGAGAGACCTGATTTACAGTGGCGGCGTGGGTGATCCCCTTAAGAGGGTCAGGTACTCTCTTTCCGCTCTGGGCGTAATATTTTCCGACCCACAGCCCTCCCCCCTGACGCTCATCATAAAAGTGGTGGCGTGGATCTTGTAATACCCGCTGAATCTCCCTCAACCCGCCCACCTGCGAAATTACCCGCGATGCGGCACGGTTACTGGAGCGTCGAATCATGGCGATAAGATCGTTATTGAGTGTCTCTGAACGCTCGAGCCTGCCTTGCTCAAACTGGGCAAAGGCGGTGAGGAGGATCGCGATCTTTGGCAGGCTTGCGGCGTACATCTCGACATCGCCATTGATCCGGGCGTACTCAATCGCCTCGGGAAGCGAGAGATCGACTATGGCGATGGCCAGCTTTTGTTCGGTTGTCAGGCGCTGTAACTCGAGCCGCTGCTTCACCTCTTGCCGCAGCCTCTGTTGCAACCTGGATCCCTCGTGCTGTAACAGGGGACGCCACTGCTCATCAGGGATCTTAATGGGCAGTGGAGGGGAGGGATCCTCTTTTGCAGCGACGGCTGAAACTGCAAAACAGAAGAGGAGTTGTAGTAGGATAGCGGTGCTGGCAGCGATTCGCCAGAGAGTAAAAAGGCCATTAACCGACTCTTCCTGAACAGAGAGCTGTGGCATAAGAAAAAGTCCAAGAGTAAGATGGGAGCAGAGTCGAGTCAGTATGGGACTTAGAGAGGCGTTGAGCAAGTGGCGACACCTTTTTTCTATACCCAAGATACCTGGAAACACTGGATTTCAGGGAGTCGAGAAGAGTGGCTATTCAAGGCATGAAGCCGCATGAATAGTCATTCTATTCAAAGGCTTCATA
>JADFYS010000330.1 GCA_015232955.1 Gammaproteobacteria bacterium | reverse complement strand
TATATTGTGAATTTCATCGCATAATCATTAGGTTTATGGAAATGTGTAGCGGTCAACTGCGGATTTTAGGATGATGGCAACCCGCTCAACTGGACCTCTCCACCCAGGGCATCAATGACCCGCAGCACGCTTTCCAGTCGTAAGGTGGGCTTGCCTGATTCAAGGTCGACAATGAAGCGCACACCCACCCCTGCCGCCAGCGCCAACTGGGGCTGTGTCAGCCCAAGCTGCTTGCGAGCGGCACGCAGTGCATCGCCGAGTTGTTGAGGTGTTCGAATGGATGTCATGGCTTGCTAAGTTTCCCGTTCGGGAAATTATCAACTGCAACCGGACTATGTGCAAGCGATATTTCCCGATCGGGAATTTTCGTGTGGTTAGGCGGTGGATTAGCTGTATATTTCCCGTACGGGAAATATGAGTGAGTCTCGCTTCCAAATCGACAAGGTCTTTTCGGAAAAAACTGTTGTCTAAGTGCGGATTCGTCCATAATCCATGGATTGTGGACAGTGGTAAGGGCAGTATATGAAAGGCCAAGACATTCTCGTGCTCTATAAAATCGTCGCTATCCGACATGGTTTTGCTCAACAGCAACAGGGCATCTCTTCTGATACACAGTGGCAAGATTGGAGTCCTCCGCTGGAAGGCGGCTCTTTGTCATTAACAAGCCAGGCGGTGTCAACACAACCAGAGCAGCGTCTCTCCTTAAGAGGCTTGGCGGCAGAGACAGGCGTAAGTAAAAGTGAAGTGAGCCTGTCGATAAAACGCTCTCTTTTTTCCGGTCTGCTGCGTAAACAGCGAACCACTGGCCAGTTGGCGGTGGTCACTTCGGCACTACTCGAATTCTCTGTGCATGGTTTGCGCTATGTATTTCCGGCTCAACCGCTGTCGTTGGTACGCGGAATTGCAACGGGCGTGACAGCGCCGGTATTTCAGCAGCAGCTCTATAGCGCAGGTGAGATGATACCGGTATGGGCAGATGCACATGGCACCAGCCAGGGACTCGAAATCAAGCCACTATTTCCAAGCGTTCCCTTTGCGGTACGCCAAGATCGCCACCTCTACGCCTTCTTAGCACTACTCGATTCGCTCCGGATTGGGCAGGTGCGAGAGCAGAAGATTGCCGCTCAGCGCCTTACTCAGCAGTTAGAGAACACACCTGATTGAACCATTCTATGTGACCATGATCCGGGAAGTGGCTCAAGCCTTAGGTGACGAGCTGCTGCAGCAAGTTCTCTTTGCTGGTGGTAGTGCCACCGGACTTCTGGTGAACGATCGCTGGGTACGGCAACGAATGCGCTACACCGAAGATGTCGATCTAATTGTCACACTCATTAGCGGTGAACAGTGGTATCAATTTGAACAACAGCTCGTCGCGCGTGGTTTTACTCAGCGTCTCGATGAAACAGTCATCTGCCGCTACTACATTGACCAGTTGGCGGTCGATTTTATGCCGGATGATAGCCGTGTGTTGGGATTTTCGAATCGCTGGTACGCAGATGCAGTCCGAAGCGCTACGGCCTATGCGTTATCTGACGAATTGACGATTCCACTCATTACCTCGCCCTATTTTCTCGCGACCAAACTGGATGCCTATACCGGTAGAGGCGATAACGATCCACTGAGCAGTCATGACTGCGAAGATATCGTAAACCTCATTGATGGTAGGGCCACTTTAGTGAGTGAGGTCGCCGCGGCTCCGTTTCTCCTTCAACAGGCGATTGCTGAGCAACTGCAGCCGCTCCTCGCAAACCGCAACTTTGAGTATCTGGTACAAAGCAGCTGCCAGAACCGCGAGGCGTATGCTGAATTGATTTTTACGCGGATTGAAGCTCTGATTACCGGCGGATCAACACACTAAACCATGGCCTCTCCCCCTAAGCAACCGCGCTTTACTTTTGTCTGTCTGGAGTTAAACACACTATTCGGGTTCCACCCTAAGCTGGTGAACTTACTAAAAGAACTACAACTTCCGCCGCCACTTTTTCCACTCCCCAATGGTATGACCAGTTTTGCCTTAGAGCAGATGCTTCAACTAATGCCCCTACAGGTAATTAAATCTGGAAAAGGAGAACGCTACCACTGCATCGGAAATATTCGTCTCTACGAAATGGCTAAAATGGTGCTACCAGAGACCACAACCGTTCCTTGTCTCTTTTGGCGGTCGGCCCGTATTGATGAGGCGTGGATGATCGATCAATTCCTGAGCGAAGTTCTGTTTCAACCCCACTTCTTTGGCCACGAGCGTCATCTACGCAGTCAATTGACACACCTGCTCCAGTCCCATCAACCCCTCCCTTTTCAGGGAAAAACCATCGGTATACCGGAGATAGCCGGGCTTCTCGGCGTCTCCACAGCAACCCTGTCTACCCAGAGAGAAGAGGATGGATTTTCTCGCACCGACCGATCCTGAGAGCGATATTTGCCGTCTGCTTGCCGCTACAGGGCAACAAGGAGATGATGTTACGCTTCTGCGACAACTGTTCTGGAGCCTGAATGCCCCCGCACAGCTGATTCGATTTAACTGGCTGGTGGTTCATCGACTGCAGCCTCTGTTGCAGGAGCGATCAACCTTTGCAAAAGGGGGAGTACAGATTGATTTCACCCCCCTAGAACGGGCCGAGCAAGCCTGTGAGGTTTTTATCGCCTCTTGTGATGCGCTCAAAAAAGCACATCCCAACACATTCAGTCCTCTTTTCTGGCCAGCACAGACCTCACACACCCAAAACCCGATGCGTAAAAAGGGAATGGTGCGCCATGCCCTCTATGCAACTCTCTTTCACCTACCACAACAAGAGGACGCGCAAGAGGTTTGGCGTCGCATTGCCCTGCTACTGTGGCTGGGTCATGCCAACCTCATGAATCAAGAGACCACCCTCGAGAGCTATGAGGACTATAACCAACCCAAAGAAATTCTGCGTCCTCCTTACTCCATCGACAACGCCGCACGCCATCTACGAGAACTCTCTAACGCCTCCTGGCACGCGGAATTAACCCGAGATAAGGGCAGTTTGACAACTATTGACGCCATTCTTAATCGGCTCGAGAGTTTGGGGAAAAACATGCGACCGCTCTACATCTATTGCAGCAAATGTTTTGGTCGGATGGATTGGGTTCGACGCAGCGCAAGTAGTCGCCCTGGCCGCAAGCGAGGAAAAAGTCGTTCATCAGGCTGGATT
>JADFYS010000032.1 GCA_015232955.1 Gammaproteobacteria bacterium | reverse complement strand
ATACTGCTGCCCTTCAGGTCCATAGAAGCGTAAGATAACTTTATTCGTTCCAAAAAATAGCGGTACATTGTCAAAGGTATATCTCTGAGTATCATCAGAAGTTTGATAGCGAGTTAAAACACCATTAACATATAGCTCTACATCCCAATCACTCATGATAGATCCAGATAACGAGATGTTTTCATCATAAACCTGTCTTAAAAAATTGGTATTTTCTATCATTACTCCACGCTCATGAATTGAGGCAGCAGGGTACAGTGATCCTGACACAGAGAGATCACCAAGTTGAATCCTGGTTGCCGAAAGTGGCCCCAAAAGCTGAGAATCATGATCAGTTCTGGATAAGTTTATATTCATTGATGAAAGAGAGTTATTATTATTTCCTGACATCAAAATTGAGTTGGTCAGATAGAAAAGTTCATTTACCAGTTTAAATGAATATCGATACCTTCTATCTTCATCTCCGCTATTTCTGGTGTTATCTCGGTAGGTGTAATAAAATCTTGCATCCACGGCAGGTGATGTAATAAACCTATATGGTGTCGGTTTTAGAGGTAGTACAGAAGTAAGGCCTTTCGATTGATTAATCTCTCGCTCAAGCCTACGGATTTTTTCAAGGGCTGGGTACTTTTTTACTGTCTTAAGTTCTATTAGGAGGTTCTGATAATCCTCTAGAAGAGTTAACTCCATAATTTTTTCTAATATGCTCTTCTCAACGAGAACCTCGCCTTGAAACAGGACTATAGATAACGCCTCATTTTCTGTTATCACACCATTTTTAATCACCTGATTATTTTTGGGATTAACCTGTAAATCTGTATCACTAAATTCATACGATAAGGTTATAAACCCTGTACTCTCATTTGTAATGGTATTAGCACCTAACCCCAAGGACTCTACAAAGGGGATAAAGGAATAATATAATTGATCTTCTCGTTGATATGCCGTTATCTCCTGAGAGAGTATATAACCACCATCTTTCATAGTAAATATTATGAAGCCATCTTCACTAAATAGCTCGTTGTCGTCAATCATCTCTGCAGATAGTAGCTGTGTGAAACTCAACAGTACCGCAATAATAAATGAATTTAAGTCTAGCAAATACGGCCTAGTATACATAAAATATTAACCTGTAATTTTTAAACCAATAAACCACAACTCTCTTTCAGGTAGTCTATCTCGTAAAGATTTTAGCTGATTTTCTATAATTTCTACTTTCTCCGGCTTAAGAGATTCTCTGCAATTAATTATATTCCTAAGATATTCATCAATCACCAAACTAGCCTGGAAGTAATGCCTGTTTAACCCATCTTCTAAAATATCGCACGCTTCATTGTATGTATGTTGTTGGCTACTTACCATATAATCATATAGACTATTTCTTATGGGCAGGTACCTAGGATTCAATTTTAGCGCTTCTTTATATAAACCCATGACTAACCTATCATTAACCTGTAATCCGTTATACTCAAGTTCTGCATTTGCCAGAGAATATGGGATATGATGGTTTAATGGGGATATCTCTTTTGCTCTTTTTAGCGTGCTTTCAATCTTCTTAAATACTTCGTCATGCAACTTGCTAGATGTTGTTTCTTTGATTATTTTGGTATACATTTCTACTTTCATAAGATACGGCCTAACGAGATACGGTGTTAAGGCTATTGATTTATTCAGGTTGCGCTCAATGATTTTACTACTCAATGTAGTGCGGGCACTTTCAGTATACCAATAACTTAGAACAAATATAGACTGTGATAGTATAAATAACAACCCTAAGATAATAAACGCATGATTGGTAACCGACCTGACCCATGCAGAGATATTTGATTGTTTAGCAGTGGAACTCACCTCTTCGTTGTAAAAAACTCTTCCTGAAAGAAAAAGAATTAAAATTGTAGTCGACAACTGCTGCAGATGAAAGGTAAACATTGCATGCACTAACAACCCGATAATAATATAAGACTGTATATTCCTGTATGACAAATCCTCACTATCTCTGTTTGTAGCTATTTTTTTTAGTGATGGATATAACAGTACTCCAAAGAAAAGCAGTAACAATATCAGCCCAATAGGACCTGTTTCAACCAATGTCTGAAGAAAATCATTATGGACATGATATCCTGCAGTGTCGTCTAGTTGGCTCCTGTATTGAGGATACACCTTGTTGAATGTACCGTACCCCGTCCCTAAATACGGATATTCTTTATAGATCTCTATTGAAGATTGCCAGATTATCTTCCTTGCATCAACTGTAGATCCTGTTTGTTCGATCTTTTCTAAAAGACTCTGGTTATTTTCTGATATAGCGCTCACCTTTAATACTTCTACTGATACGAAACCAATAGATGTTATAAAAAGCATTAGCACCAGCCTGTTTCTTATTACAGAATTACCTGCATTCGAAATCAATATTAGTGCAGATATCACACCTAAAGCAAGAAACGACCCTCTACTCAAGGTTGATGCAATAGCAATCGAAAGAAAATATACTATAAGTAAAACCACCTTCTGTCTACTATATGCTTGATTTGAAATAGCATACGCATAAGTCAAAATTAGCGCTGCCACCAAAATCGCTGCATAGGTATTTATATTTCTAAGAAATAGAGTGGCTCTTGCAATATCTTCGCCAAATACAAGATATGTTGTATACAAGCCCATAACAAAACATGAAAGGACAAAATAAATAGCTATATTTTCAACTATTTTTTTACTTAGATGCAGCGACACATAAAAAACAACCAAACCTATGATAAGCTTTGATGATTCAACAACAGTCCCTTGCTGATCTAGCGTCCAATATATAGACAGCAGACACCAAAGCACAAAAGCAACTAAAAGTGTTGCAGGTGTCCTTAGTCCTGGAATAAACAATTGGTTTCTATTGTTTTTCGCAATAAGAGTTAGTACCGAAACAACACTGATTATAGTGCTTATAATCATAAGCCTATAAACTTCATCTCCGCCATTAAATGCCATCGAGAAGATAAAAACAACAACCAGCGAAAACGCATAAATTCTGTTAAGCCAAATGTTCGTACTATTTTTCACCAGGATTCGCTCCAATATTGTCTAATTCTTTCTGCCTGGACCTTAAGGCAACTGTTTGGTATAGATCGTTACTTTTTTGACGAGAAACCACATCTAGACAACAAGCAACATTAATGCCAGAAACTTGAGGCGATACTAAACAACTCGCCGAGACAGCCAATACCATACCATATACAGCACAATAACTGGCGTCGCCGCACTCACCAAGGGTGAGAGATCGTAAATCAACCCCACCCGACTGAAGATCCCCGAAAACAGATAAAATGCGATACCAAAAAGCGAGCCTACCATAATCCGCTGGCCGATCCCCACTTGGCGCAGTGATCCGAAGACGAACGGGGTCGCGAGAAGCAGCATCCCGATGATCGTTAAGGGAGAGAGCAGCCGTTTCCAGAGTGAGAGTTGGTAGGGACTGGCGTCTAGACTGTTCTGCTCCAGGTAGCTACTGTAGGCAAACAGCTCTTTCAGCGAGAGGTGTTCTGGGGAGATCTTGACCATCCCCATCAGATCTGGGCGGAGATCAGAGTACCACTCCAACTCCGGATAGTGCTCTGTGGTCACACCCATCGTGCCAAAACGGGTCTCCCTCACCTGTTCTAGGCGCCACTGCTCTCCGTTAAACTCTCCCCGCTCTGCCTCAATAATTCGTGCCAACTCTCCCGACTCCAGCACCTGAAACACCCGCACTTCACTGATCCCCCCATCATGAAGGAGGCGGCGGATATGGATGAAGTCCTCTCTTTCGCGAATCCAGATCCCGCGGTCGGTGACAGCGAGCCGCTTGCCCAAGGCTACAGCCCGCATCTGCTTCGCCTCCATCTCCAGTTGCGGGGCGAGAAACTCACCAATTAGCAGGTTTAGCAGGATAAATATCAGCCCCACCTTGACCACCGCCAGGCCGATACGCACCACCGAGATCCCGGCGGCGCGAATCGCCGTCAGTTCGCCACTTCCTGCTAGAAGTCCCAAACCGAGGATGGTGCCAAGAAGAGTGACCATCGGAAATAGCTCATAGGCGTTTCGCGGCAGCAGCAGCAGGCAGTACTGGATCACCACCAGATGGGTGTAGTGGTGTTTGCCGACATCCCCGATCTCGACGACAAAGGTTGAGAAGAAGAAGAGCACCAGCAGAATGGTCATCACCAGCAGCCCGCTAAGTAACACACTGCGGGCGATATAGCGTTCGAGGATTGTCAACCCTTTCTCCCCCAGAGGTTGGCCAGCGAGCCGTACTGCCGCTGCAGCATCCAGACTATAAGCGATGCCACCAGAATGTGGACCCACCACAGCCCGATCCAGTGCGGCATCTCCCCCTTTTCAAAGAGCGACCGTGCGGTGGTGAGGAGGTTACTGTAGATGAGATAGACCAGTATTCCGAAAAAGAGTCGTCCATAGCTCCCCTGTCGTGGTGAAGATCGACTTAAGGGAAATGCGAGGAGGGCGAGAAGCGGAACCATCACCACCGCAGCGAGGCGCCACTGCAGCTCCCCCCGATCCTCTATCGCGGCGGATCGCCAGAGCTGTAGTGTCGGAATCGCGTTATCGCGACGGTCGGAAGCGACCACTTCCGGGCTGTTTATCGCAAGGTGATACTCCTGAAAACGGGTCTGCTGATAGGCTCGGCCCCCGAGAACCCCTTCGACGCGAATTCCATTATCGAGGCGAAAGTGGCGCCGACCCGCCTCCGGCTCCATCTCCTCCAGCGCATCGGCAAGAAGGAGGTCAATTTGTGGTCCGTGCTCCTGAAACAGAAAGACCTTATCCCGCCGTTTCTCCCCCTCTGCCCCAGCGACAAAGAGCATCATCCCCTCGCCTACCTCCTGAAATTTTCCAGCCGTGGTCACTCCAACTCCACTCTCGGCCATCGCCCTATCCTGTAACTGCTCCACCTGCTCCTCAGCCCAGGGGGTGAGCCAGAGGGTGAGCAGCGCCACTGCAGCCATCACCAGCAGCGATACCGAAAAAATGGCGTTCATAATCGCCGCAGGGGAGATCCCACAGCTCTGCATCACCACCATTTCACTCTCACTGCTCAGCTTTCCCAACGCGATTAACACCCCGAGAAAGAGGGAGAGAGGGAGGATGAGAACCAGATTGGAGATCGCCTTTAGGCCAAAGATAGTAAAGAGCATCGCCGCGGGATAGGTCCCCTCCGCCACCTCTGCCAAGATGCGGATAAAGGTTCCACTAATCAGAATGGCAAAGAGGAGCAGCGCCACAGCGGCAAAGGTCAACCCCACCTCTTTGCGGATATATCGGGTGATTAACAACGAAACAGATCCTTAACTATCAAAACAAAAACGAGATCTCTATTCAAGCCAGAACTCAATCCCTAATTCTGCCATAATATCCTCTTTTAGTTGCGAACAACGAGGCAAAGATGCACTTTTCCTGCAAAGAGAACTCCATAATCAAGCGATCCGGGGACTGTCTGGTGGTAGCGGTCTATCGTGAAGGTGAACTCTCACCTCTGGCGGCAGAGATTGATCTCCACTGTAAACAGCAGCTAAGCCGCCTTACCGCCGGTGGTGATCTGACGGGAAAAGTGGGTGATCTCCTGCTAATACCTGAAATAGAGGGGCTTGCCGCGTCACGGCTGCTGCTGGTGGGTGCTGGTAGCCTGAGTGAAGGGTGCAGTGAGCAGGATTACAGAAAGCTGTGTCAGACGGTTGCTGCTGAGATCAAACGCCTCGGCTATCGTCATATTGTCTCGACCATCAACCAGATCGAGGTACCGAATCGCGATCTACCGTGGAAAATTGGTTGCGAGACCGCCGCATTCACTGATGGCCATTACCGTTTTGATCAGTTGAAAACTGCTATCGGTAAAGAGGAAGGGGAAAGGGAAGAAGAGAAGCGGTTAGAGAAGGTGACCCTCTCTGTTAAAAAGCGTGACTCTGCAGTGAAGAGAGCGGTCCAGATAGCCAATGCCCTCGATCGTGGGACAACTCTGGCCCGCGATCTGGGGAACCTTCCGGGTAACCTCTGTACCCCCAGCCATCTCGCCGCAACTGCCGAAGGACTGGCTGCTGAATTCCCCCTAATTACCACCACCATCCTCGATGAAAAGGAGATGAAAAAGCTGGGGATGGGGGCCTTGCTCTCCGTCTCTCGCGGTTCAAGAGAGCCGGCCAAACTGATTGTGATGGAGTACCACGGCAGAAGCGGAAACGCTGACAAGGCGTTGAAACAGCCTGTAGCGCTGGTGGGTAAAGGGCTCACCTTTGATGCCGGGGGGATCTCGCTTAAGCCCGCCGCCGCGATGGATGAGATGAAGTATGACATGGCAGGAGGTGCTGCAGTTTTCGGTACTCTGCGTGCAATCGCGCTGTTAAAACCAAAACTGGATCTCGTTGCGGTGATCCCCTGCTCTGAGAATCTACCCGATGGTGCCGCCAATAAGCCAGGAGATATTGTCACCTCGATGTCGGGACAGACGATTGAGATCCTCAATACCGATGCTGAAGGACGACTCATTCTCTGCGACGCCCTCACCTATGTCGGTCGTTATCAACCCAAAACCGTTATCGATATCGCCACCCTGACCGGGGCGGTCATCGTTGCCCTCGGCCACCACGCCTCCGGAGTTTTGGGCAATGATGATTCTCTGCTCAAGGATCTGCAACAGGCCGGGGATGCCAGCGATGACCGAATCTGGCCGCTTCCCATGTGGGATGAATACGACCAGCAGCTAAAAAGCCCCTTTGCCGACATCGCCAATATCGGGGGTAAGAGTGCGGGGACGATTACCGCGGCCTGTTTTCTCTCCCGCTTTACCCAAGATTACCGCTGGGCACACCTCGATATTGCCGGTACCGCCTGGCGCAGTGGTGATAATAAAGGGGCCACCGGTCGTCCCGTCCCCCTTCTCACCCATTATCTGCTCAACCAGTTGTGACCCAAATCGACTTCTATATTCTGTCGAGCACCACACCGTACCCCTTTATCTACCGTCTACTGGAGAAGGTGTACCGTCTGCGGCATCGATGTTACATCCAGTGCAGTGACAATAGGTTAGCAGAGGAGATTGATGCGGGGTTATGGAGCTATCGTCAAGATAGTTTCATCCCGCATCGACGACAACAGGGTGAGAGTAGTGATCTTCTGACGCCGATCACTATCGGCTCTAACCCCGAGCGACAAGAGCATGACGATCTCTTGCTCAATCTGGACGGGGCAGTTCCTCCCCTGTTTAGCCGTTTCAGACGGGTGGCCGAAGTGATCACCAGCGCAGAGGAGGAGAAAACTGAAGGGAGAGCGCGTTATCTCTACTACCGACAGCGAGGCTACCCCCTCAATAGCCACACCATTAAGAGTTAAGCTAATTCCGTTTTAGCTGTTGCAGAAGGTCCGGACTCAGCTTCCCCTTCACCCCTAACTCGTATGCCCATTTGCCACGAGCGCTTCTCATACTGGTGTCGGCACCCTGTGCCAACAGCAGTGAAACCACGCTGTCGTGTCCGTTATAGGCGGCACTCATCAACGGCGTCCAACCATCTTTATCGACATGATTGACCTCCGCCCCACTATTCAATAACGCTTGCACCACCTTCAGATGACCAAAATTTGCAGCGATATGGAGTGGTGTGGTGCCGTTGCTATCCTTCGCATTCACATCTGCCTTGCGTAAAAGCAGTGCCTTCACATAATTCACATCTTCCAGTTCGGCCGCCTTCATTAGTGGGCTGCTGCCATTGGCGCTCTCAACATTGGTATCGGCGCCTGCCATGAGAAGCATCTGCATAATGTGGTAGTGCTGCTGCTCAATCGCCACCATCAGGGCGGTCTCGCCATGTTTGTCCGAGGTGTTGATACTAGCACCATAGGTGATGAGGATCGCCAACACATCTTCAAACCCCGCCCGCACCGCAAACATAAAAGCGTCCTCCCCCTTTCGGGTTTTGGTGTGCGGATCCGCTCCATTTTCAAGAAGAACGGAGGAAAGCACCAGGTGCCCCTGTTCTGCCGCCGCGATCAAAGGGGTGTAGCCGTTAGCCGTCTTCTTATCGGCTGTTGCGCCATATTGCAACAGAAGGCGGGTCATCTCTACACTGCCATCTTCTGCAGCATAGATTAAAGGGAAGAAGCCAAAGTCCCCTGTGGCGTTGGGGTTGGCCCCCGCCTCAAGGAGCTTCTGTACCTGTTCAAGATCTCCCTCTACCACCGCCTCTAGCAGAGACGCATCTGTAACCTCTGCCTGTAGTGAGGCTGAAACCGTTGCCATCAGCAGAAGCAGGGTGAGGAGAAGAGCGTTGCGTGAAAAAGAGATCACCATGCTTAGCCTCGATTTAGGTAATAAGGATTAAAAATTGACATCTTTTTTCGGTGGTTCCATTCTCGAAGTGTAGTCGACCACCGCCATAATATCGCGATAGGTGAAATCGTGTATCTGGCGCACCATCTTCTTGTTGGCATTTCTTCTTTTACCATCACGAATCCAGAGCATCTGGCGTAGCATATAAGTGTAGTTCTGCCCCTGAATCCGGGGGTAAAACTTCTCATTACTCCCCTCACCGTTGTCACCGTGACAGCTGACACACTCCCTCTCATAGAGACGCTTGCCGTGTTCGAGATCGGTACCAACCCCCTTCTGATTATTGGTGTTCATGCGCAAGGATTCGATATAGCCGGTGACATCGGCAATATCCTGCGCCCCACCGATATATTTATCGAGAGTGAAGGGGTACATGGTCGGGTTATCACGGTTACCACTACGGATATCCCCCAACTGTTTGATCAACACATTCTTGTGCTGTCCTGCAAGTTGTGGGTAGTACCCATTCGGCATACGCCGCCCCACCCCTTCTACCATCCCCCAACCATCATCGCTATGGCAGAGATGGCAGGTCTGGAAGATGCGCTTACCGTTCTCAATATTGGATTGAAGGTGGATCGCTTCATCCATCTCGGTTGTAAGATGGACCTCATCCTCAACCTCCTGAGCAGAGAGCACTGCACTCATCAGCAACAGAGGGAACAGCCCCCCCCCATACCGCGTTGTAAAAAAACGAAAAGAGATCATCGATTACTCCTGAGTTTCACACTATCTGATATCGGTGCGATCTGCACCCTCTCATTCAAGATTAACACCTGTCATCACCATCCACAACCGGAGGCGAAAGAGAGTTTTCTTCCCCCTACCGATCTTCTGCAGAGGTAACCGTTCAGACCCCATCACCTGATCTCCCTCTCCCAGCGGGAGAGGGTAGGGGTGAGGGTTAAAAAAGCAGGGGGGTCTGAACGGTTACCTGCAGAGAGTATGGGAAGCCTCCATGCTCCCCAACCCCTGACCCCAGTTCTCTACCTCTACGACATGGTGACAAAACCGATAGTCACCAAGGTCAGCAAGGTGAGGCCAAAGAAGATGAGAATGGCACCTAGAATATTGGAGCCTCGCTGAATCCCCTTGGACGGCTTATTCACCAGATGCTGCTCCAACTCGCCACTCGCCTTCAGCCGTTCGTACTCGAGCCGATGCTCATGCTTAAACTCCTCTAATGGAATCGCCCCAGTGAAGATAATGGTGCTCATCGGGAACCTATCGGGACGGAAGTGGGAATTAAAGAAGTGCACCGTAAAGAGGAATATCGTCGCCAACAGCGCCTCTTCGGCATGGATGATGGTGGCAATATTAAACATAAATCCAGGCAAGATGGTCGCGGTCTTCTCGGGGAAGAAGAGCATCATCCCACTGAGACCGATCACCCCAGCACCCCAGAACGGTGCCCAGTAATCAAACTTCTGCCAGTAGGACCAGCGATCAAAGTCGGGACGCTCTGCCTTGCCCAAGAACCAACGGAACATCGCGATCATGTCGTCAAGATCCTGCCAGTTGGGCAACATCGAGGTGGGACCAAACCAGCGGAATGTCTTCCGATCGGTAAAGATCCTATAGGAAGCGATGGCAATATGGGTGAAAAAGACCCCGAGCCAGATAGTTGCAGCGGTACGATGGATGATCGCCTCCACCTCTGGCCCCCCCATTAGACCGATGACAAACTGTGCCCAGCCGGTATGCGAGAAGAGGAGTGCCGAACCGGTCAGTACCAAGACCATCGTGCTCACCGCAAAGAGGAGATGGATCACCCGCCAAGTGAGGGTAAACCGTCTGAAGTAGACCGTCTCTTCCCTGCCCACTGGTGGTACATACCCCTTGCCTAACTTGCGATCTTTATACTCACGATGGAACCAGAAGAGGACATGGGTCCAGAAAAAGAGGAATACGCCGATAATCAGCAGATTCATGAATTTGGCTGTAATCCAGATCCCCGGATACTTGTCAAAGTCATTGGCATTGCCGTGGGCATGGAAGCTGAGGAACCCTTCCGGAGCATTTTCATGACAGCTGCGGCAGGTCTCAAGGCGGTTATCCAAATGAACCCGTGAGGTGGGGTCATCGACCCGTTGCAGGTCGTGGCTACCATGACAGTCGTAACACTTGGCAGTGTGGGTATAACCGAGGCGGTTGACCTGACCGTGATACGACTTCATGTAAGTTGCGATCGACTCTTCGTGACAGCTACCACAGTTTTTGGTGATCTGGAGCTTGGCAGAGTCGCTTTCAGGGGATTCGATATTGTGCGTGGTGTGGCAGTCAGAACAGACGGCAGCATCACTATTATTCTTCTCTATCACCTCCTGCCCATGAACAGAGATGCGATACGCCTCTTTCTGCTTCTGGTGACACTTTCCACACACCTCCGGGTTCTCGAGACGGTGCTCCTCTCGGGTTACACTGCCGAGAGAACCGATATTATGGGCATCATGACAGTCATGACAGGTGGCGTTGGTTCGGGACTGGTCTTCAAGATTGGGACGGGCATGGACCGAGTGCATGTAGCTCTCGATCTGCGCTACCACCACCCCAAGGCGTTTGTGCTGCGGTTCGTCACTCCCCTGCTGCTCTTGCCACAACTTCTGATGACACTGCACACAACCGACCTTAATCGGGAGCCGTTCATCGTGTTCCCCCCGATTCAGCTCAACATTGGAGTGGCACTCTACACAGTAGCGTTCACCGTGGACACTCGCCTCCAGCTTTTCGGGGTCGACATAAATCTCGTTAATCGTGCCGTCATCGTACTCCCAGATCTTTTCGTCTTCGTCGTCGTGGCACTTGTTACACTTGCGGTTGGAGACCAGATTGAGTTCAGCACTCGCGGTTGTCGTGCCCTCTTCAGCGGCCACCGCTGTTGCGGCGAAGTGTGGCAAGAACCACAACAAGAGAGATAAGAAAAGCCCCACACCCTTAAGTTTATTCATTCTTCCGCTTCCTTTGGTTTGATTAACTTATTAATTTTTATAGGAGTAAGCACTCTCGAGTCTATAGCCAAAAACCTTGAAAACAGAGGATATCCGCGTTTTCAGCTCTGTTTTTGCTATAAAAAACCTCAACCGGTGCAAACAACTGATCATTCATGCCAGCTTCGTCTACACCAAACCCTCTCCGATTTTCCCCCCATTGTTAACCACGCCCGAAACAAGGTCAAGCATATTTCTCAAACCGTTGCCACCAGGAGGGGGTAAGATTTCAACCTCAGGGATGGGCTTGCCTGAAAAGAGATTTTTCCGTAGTATCCGTTACCAATAGCCACATTCACAATAACAGTCTATCTTAAGGAGGGTCCGAGGCCATGAGCTTTGGCGATAAAAGCACTGTAAAAAAGATTCTAATTGTCGGACTCATCTTCTTCTCCGGTATGGTTGGAATGGGTGGGGTGAATGCATTTTTTAGCTACACCAACGAGATGGAGTTCTGCACCTCTTGCCACTCGATGAAGATTAACCTCGAAGAGTATCAGGAGACAATCCACTTCAAGAACCCCTCAGGCGTTCAGGCCACCTGTGCCGATTGCCATGTTCCTAAAGCGTTTTTCCCCAAAGTTGCCGCTAAAATTATGGCCGCAAAAGATGTCTATCACGAAATTATCGGTACCGTAGATAGTCGTGAGAAGTACGAGGCGCACCGCTGGGATATGGCGACCCGGGTCTGGGCCAAAATGGAGGCGAATAACTCCCGCGAATGTCGAAGCTGTCACGATTTTGACAATATGAATCTTGAAGAGCAGGGGCGTTCTGCCCGCTCGCGCCACTCCCGCGCCCCCATGCAGGGCAAAACCTGCATCGACTGTCATAAGGGGATCGCCCACACCGAGCCGGATGAGCCTGAGGGGTATGTCAGACCTGAAGAGCCCCAGGAGCCAGAAGAGGGCTAACAGGCGAGGACGATGGTTCATAACTACCCATCAACCTAACTTGCATGAATGGTGCGGCGTCACCCTCGATTATGAAATGTATTTCACGCTAATGATCATGCCAGATA
>JADFYS010000329.1 GCA_015232955.1 Gammaproteobacteria bacterium | reverse complement strand
ATGAAAGCCTCTCTGGTGGCGATTAGCCCCTGCTCAACGGTGCTGAGGAAACGGTCGACATCGGCGGGGTTGCTCCCGGCGACAAAGCGGACATTGGCATAGACGGTGGTCGACTCTGGAGAGGGGAAGAAGTGAAAGTTGATCCTGCCACCGACGATAAGGCCGATGGCGAGAATAAGGCCGGAGATGGCAAAGGCAAAGGTCGACCAGTGGTGGCGGATGGCGTGGGTCACCACCGGCCGAAAGAGGCGATCTCTGAAGTGTTCGAAGGCGTCATCCAGACGGTGACGAAGCCGTCCCCGGGTGTCGCGATGGGAGTCACTGAAGGCGTTGCGCAGGTGGCCGGGGAGGATATAGAAGCTCTCGATGAGAGAGGCGATGATGACGCTAATCACCACCATCGGGATCACCCCCATAATGTTACCGATACGCCCCCCCACCAGCATGAGTGGCAAGAAAGCGGCAATAGTGGTGAGAGAGGAGGCGAGCACCGGCCCGAGCATTCGTCGCGCCCCCCCTTCAGACGCCTTGAGTGGCGCCTCTCCCATATCGTAGTGGGCTTGCGCATCCTCACCGACGACAATGGCGTCGTCGACAATAATCCCCAAGGCCATAATGAGGGCGAAGAGGCTGATCATGTTAATGCTGCCTCCACTGAGGTAGATAATGGCAAGGGTGGCCATAAATGAGACCGGTATCCCCACGGCAACCCAGAAGGCGACCCGGCTGGAGAGGAAGAGGTAGAGGATCACCAGAATCATCACCAGTCCACCGGTACCGTTCTTCACCAGGACCATAATCCGATCGCGAATCAGCTGCCAGCGCTCGCTAAATACCTGAATCTCTATCCCGGGGGGGGGGGGGGGGGGGGTCTCTTCGACCCACTTTGCAAGAATGTTGGCTGAACGGAGAGAGTCTCCATTGAGCGAGCGGCGCAGCTCCATCACCACCGCTTTGTTTCCGTCGACGGTGATCTCTTTTTCCCCTGATTTTGCCTTGCGCTGGACGGTGGCGATATCACCAACGGTGATTCGTTTCCCCTCTTCAGCGATCACCACCAGGTTCTCAAAACCGGCGAGTTCGCGCTGCTGATTGAGTCCCCGCAGCTCTCTCGTCCCCTCCAGTTCACCTACAATGCCGGCGGGGATATCGACACTACTCTGTTCGATACGGTTGCCGATCTCATTGAGCCCCATTCCGGTTTCGTAGAGGGCGGTGAGCGGAAGCGCGATCTCAATCGCCTCTTCCGGCAGTCCAAGGAGATCGATCTTATCGATACCCCGGGAGAGGAGTTCACTCTCAAAACGGTGTGCAAGCTGGCGCAGTTCGCGCAGATCACCCGGGCCGGTGAGAAGGATCTGGGCGATCGATTCGTAGTTGACCATCTGCGTGACCCTGGGGGTCTCCGCCTCTGACGGGAGGTTGTTGAAGTCATCCACCAGCTGTTTGACCTGATCGAGAGCGGTGATCATATTCGTCCCCTCATTAAACTCGAGGGTGATCGCCGAAATGCTGGGGGCAGAGGTCGATTTCATGCTATCCAGTTCATCGACAGAACGGAGGCGCTGTTCGAGGGGGGTGGTGATCCCCACCTCAATATCTTCGGCGGTCGCTCCGCTCCAGAGGGTGGTGATGGTGATGATCTCCATATCAAAATTGGGAAAAAACTGAATATTGAGTTTTTTCAGGGCGACGACACCGGCGAGGAGCATCATGACCATCAACAGATTGGCAGCCACCTTGTGGTTGGCAAAGGTGCCGAGGAGATCGTGCTGGTGATTCATGGCTGTTTAACCCCAACCTTTAGCCCGGTGATGGCGTTTGGCAGGTGGGTGGTCATCACCAGCGCCCCCTCTTGCAGCGGTGGATGATCGGGGTGATGGCGTACCAGAATGGAGTTGTTACCCCCAGCGCTCCTATTCCCCAACACCGAAATGGTGGTTGCCCGTAGCGCCCCCGATTCGACCAGATAGATAGTGTCAGAGCCATAGAGGGCTTGGGGAGGAAGGGCGAAGAGTTCGGCAACGGTGGGGAGAGTCAGCCGAAGTTCGGCCACCTCTCCGGGACGAAGGGGGTGCGACCTGGTCTCAATCTCAAAAAAGGCGGTCACTGTCCCCGGTTGCGAGGTACCGGAAAAGCCGGTGAGGCGGAGTTGTAGCGCCCCGCTATGGCCGAGAATCTTCTCCCCCTGCGCCAGTGCCGGTTGCAGGCGTTCAAGGTATCTGCGGGCGATCGCTGCCTCTAGACGGAGACGGTCTGGAGCGTAGTACTCCACCATCACCTCACCGCTCTGCACCCGCTCTCCTACCGCAACCGGTAGTGCGGCGATGGTGAGATCATACGGGGCGATCACCCGGCTCCGCTCCTCTGCAAGCTGCGCATCTGCGAGCTGTGCCGCGGCGCGGTTCAATTTCGCCTGTAGCTGTTGCAGGGTGGTCTCGTGCCCCTCCACCTCCAGCCGCCGCTGTGCGAGAACCAGCTCCTGACGGGTGACCCGCTCATGGGCCTCATCAAGGCTGGCGTCTGAGCCCAGGTTCTGCTGCTGCAACTTTTCGGCCCGTTTTAGGGCGGAACGGGCGAGGTTGAGCAGCGCCTCCTCCTGTTGAAGTGCCTTGCGGTTGAACTGATGTTTCAGCTTCTGTTGGCGGATCTGCGCCTCAATCTCGGCGATATCGGCTTCGGCCGAGGTGATACGGCTCTGAAAGTCACGGCGATCGAGGGTGAGGATCTCCTCACCGGCGGAGACCTGTTCCCCCTCTCGATAGTGGGTTGCAGCGACCACCCCGTTAGCAGGAGCCTCTGCCCGAACCCTTTCTGGTGCAGTGACAGTGGCAAAGAGGGTGATCTCCGGTGCGAGGGATTCTGAGGTGAGTGGGGTCACCGCTACTTGCCAGATCTTCTCCTGAGGCTGCGGCTGCTTCTGTTGGGAGCGGGTCGCCTTGAGATAGATCCCGCCACCGATGCCGACGGCGAGAATCATGAGTGGAAGGAGAAAAGTTCGCAGAGAGGGGGTGCGCATCGTCAAAATATCCTGATTGGAGTCCATAGTAGGGCGCGATTATCCTCTTTTTGGGATCTTTTGGCACATCTTTGCCGGAATTTGTCGTTCGCCGTGGGTGGCGCGAGGAGATAAATATCGACAAAACTCCCCACTGCCGGTTCTCCGTGAGGGGTGCGGGTGT
>JADFYS010000328.1 GCA_015232955.1 Gammaproteobacteria bacterium | reverse complement strand
TGGGCAGAGGCTTTGTCCTGCGTCGAATTATCCGCCGTGCCATCCGTCACGGCCATAAACTGGGGATGCGCCAGCCGTTCTTTCATCAACTGGTCGCCCCGCTCGAAAAGGAGATGGGGGATGCATACCCCGAACTGCGGCAGGCACAGGCCCATGTTGAACGACTGCTCCTTCAGGAGGAGATGCGTTTTGCCGAGACCCTCGATCTCGGGATGCAGCACCTTGAACAGGAGCTGCTTACCCTAAAGGAGAAGACCATACCCGGTCCCCTCCTCTTCAAGCTCTATGACACCTTCGGTTTTCCGGTAGATCTTACCGCCGATATCGCCCGTGAAAGAGGGCTGAAAACCGATCTTCCCGCGTTCGAGCAAGAGATGGAGCAGCAGCGACAGAGAGCGCGCTCCGCAAGTCAATTCGCAGTAGACAGCGACGGACTTGAGATCAACCAGAGTACGCCATTTGTCGGTTATGAGGCGCTGACTCGCGACAGCAGCGTCATTGCCCTGTTTCATCATCGAGAGGCGGTCGCCCACCTCCAGGCGGGTGAAGATGGGATCATTGTTCTCGACTCTACCCCCTTCTACGCCGAATCGGGGGGGCAGAAGGGGGATCGGGGGACGATCAGATTCGCTGAGGGTGAGTTTGTGGTGGAAGATGTCCAGAAACACGATAACGCCATCCTCCATCACGGACGCATGATCTCCGGAAGCCTCACCGCTGGAGCCACGGTCACCGCCACAGTCGATCCCCTGCTGCGCCAGAGAACCGCGATCCACCACTCTGCCACCCACCTCCTCCACGCGGCGCTGCGTCAGCTGGTGGGGGCACATGTCCAGCAGAAGGGATCTCTGGTGGGGCCGGAGCGCCTCCGTTTTGACTTCTCTCACTACGACGAGGTCGATAACGAGACTCTGCGCCGGGTTGAACAGCTGGTCAACGACCAGATTCGTGCCAATGACCGGGTAGAGACAGAGGTGATGGAGATTGAAGCGGCAAAAAAGAGCGGCGCAATGGCCCTTTTTGGCGAAAAATATGGGGAGAAGGTGCGCGTACTCCGGATGGGGCAGTTCTCGGTAGAGCTGTGTGGTGGAACCCATACCCGACAGACCGGTGACATCGGCCTGTTCAAGATCACATCTGAAGGGGGCGTTGCCGCTGGAGTTCGCCGGATTGAAGCGGTCTGCGGTAACGAAGCACTACAGTGGGTTCAGGAGGAGGAGCAGATCCTGCGTCAGTTGGGGCAGCTATTGCGGGGTGGTGGCAGTACGGTGACGGCAAAGGTGGAGAAGCTCCTCGCCCACACCCGAACACTGGAGCGCGAACTGGAGCAGATGAAATCGACCCTCGCCTCGGCCAAAGGGAGTGATCTCGCTTCATCGGCCATCGATATCGATGGCATTCAACTCCTCACCGCCCGTCTTGACGGTGCAGATCCCAAAGGGCTGCGCGAAACCGTGGATCAGCTCAAAAACAAGCTGAAACGGGCAATCATCCTCCTCGCCGCGGTCAATGAAGGGAAGATCGCCCTTGTAGCCGGAGTCACTAAAGCGGAGTGCAGTCAGGTAAAGGCGGGGGATCTGCTACAACGGGTGGCCACGGCTGTTGGGGGCAAAGGGGGCGGTCGCCCCGATATGGCACAGGGTGGAGGGAGTCAGCCCGAAAATCTCGACCCCGCACTGACCGCTGTTGAGGCGTGGGTTCGCCAGAAGATTCAGGGAGATAAGCAGTAAAATGGCGCTAATAGTCCAAAAATATGGGGGAACCTCGGTCGCCAATGTCGATCGTATCAAAGAGGTTGCCACTCGGGTAAAACGGTTTCGAGATGAGGGTCACGAACTGGTAGTGGTGCTCTCGGCCATGAGCGGAGAGACCAACCGTCTTACCTCCCTCGCCCACTCGATCCACGCCAACCCCGATCCACGGGAGATGGATATGCTCCTCACCACCGGTGAGCAGACCACCATCGCCCTGCTCGCGTTGGCGCTCAAAAATATCGGCTGTGACGCCCTCTCGTTTACCGGAGGGCAGGTTCAGATCCTCACCGACAACGCTCACGGTAAGGCACGAATACTGAACATCGAGGGAAAACGGATGCGGGAGCAGCTGCACCGGGGCAAAGTTGTTGTCGTGGCTGGCTTTCAGGGGGTAGACGAACTGGGAAATATCACCACACTCGGTCGAGGCGGATCAGATACCACCGCGGTCGCCCTGGCTGCGGCGCTGAATGCGGATGAGTGTCAGATCTATACCGATGTTGACGGGGTCTACACCACCGATCCGCGGATTGTCGCCGAAGCACGCAGACTCGATCGCATCACCTTTGAAGAGATGCTGGAGATGGCCAGTCTCGGCTCCAAGGTGCTACAGATCCGCTCTGTAGAGTTTGCCGGAAAATATAAAGTACCGCTGCGGGTCCTCTCCTCATTTACTGAGGGAGAGGGGACGCTGATTACCTATGAAGAGGAGAGCAAGGTGGAACAAGCACTAATATCGGGGATCGCTTTTAACCGTGATGAGGCCAAAGTCACCGTTCGTGGTGTCTCGGACCAACCGGGAATCGCCTCGCAACTGCTTGGCCCCATTGGTGACGCCAATATAGAGGTGGACATGATTGTCCAGAATGTCAGTATCGACGGCACCACCGATCTCACCTTTACCATCCACCGCAACGACTACAACAGGGTGATCACCATCCTGCAAGAGATCGCTACCCGGATGGGGGCTGGTGATGTTATCGGTGATAATAAAATCGTCAAGGTCTCTCTGGTCGGAGTCGGAATGCGCAGCCATGCCGGGATCGCGAGCAAGATGTTCCGGGTGCTGGCAGATGAGGGGATCAATATTCGGATGATCTCCACCTCCGAGATCAAGATCTCGGTCGTCGTCGATGAAAAATACCTTGAGCTGGCGGTCCGCGCCCTCCACACCGCTTTTGAACTGGATGAGGGGGTCAACCTTAGTTGACAGAGGCGGAGAGGACCAGAGCACCCCCTCTCCGCCACGCATCGGCTTAACCACACAATAGTGCTGGAATCAATGTCATTAAGTTAAGGGTGGGGATCTCCGCTACCCGATTGGCGGGACGCCGTAAACCCATCCATAGGGGCTTGGCGATGGCGTCCATGCCATCGACACCCGTCAATCGGGTAGCGGACATCCCTTCGCAGTCACTAACTTAATAGCATTGG
>JADFYS010000327.1 GCA_015232955.1 Gammaproteobacteria bacterium | reverse complement strand
GCGAGATCCCGAGCATCACCCGCAGATAGACCGGCTGTATCGCCAGAATCAGGGTCATGAAGATCATACAGAGCGCTGCAAGGAGATAGAGCGTATTGCGATTATGGTTTTCAACACCAACAGTCATGGGAGGGGGATATTATTTTCAACTCAGTGGTAGTTATTCTGGAGGGGTGTTGTGCTAAACAGAGCGCTTAGGTACAGAGTGACTGCCGTCACAATCAGGGGGGTAGTGTTGCGTCGTATTCATCAGCCATTCAGACGCTGTATGTCGGTTGTTACACCGTGCCATCCCCCTGTAACAGGCCAGCTCCCCCATTGTCGTAGGCGCTAATTTACCAACAAATCAGCGCAAAACCCCAGAAACTCACTGTTTGCAAGCATCTTGGGTACGACTCTGCTCTACCAAGATTGTAGTGGTGGAGTTCACCTAAACAGTGCATTTCTAGCAGCGCCAGCGCTGTTTCACCACAACAGTGTCCGTTGTGGTGACAGCGCCGCGCTAATCAGAGTTTGGTAGATAGATCGTAGATGATGGGGAGCTTCCACGCCTTGGTGAAGAGGACAGAGATGATCCCGATAAAGGAGTAGATCATCACCATCATCGCCAGAAAACTGAAAAGCAGCTTCCCCAGACCCGGTAGGTAGAGGACAAATATCGCTACAATCCCGATGATCCAGATCACCAGACCCTGACGAGCATGAAAATTGACATACTGATCATCACGATTCATCACCAGCGGAACAAATACCAGCACCCCGAGATAACTCATTAGTGCCATAATCCGCATTCTCATGCTTAACTGGGTGTGTACAACTACTTCAGCCATGACTCAATCTCTCTCCTGAAAGGCGGTTATCCATCGGGTTTTAATCTTTTTTTGCAGTCTCATCCGCGCCATCTGTCGCGGCTTCATTCGTGTCGGCAATCTTAGCAGATTGAACCTCAGAATCAGAACCATTATTTTCCTCTTCTGCCAACTCGATCTCGGCAGAATCGGCAACCATCTCCTCCTCAGCCACTGCTGCAGTTGGTTGCTGCTCATTTGCATCGAAGGCGGACTCTGCCGCCTCATGAAAAGCGGCCTCCTCTTCAGCTTGTCTCTTCTCCAGTTCGCGGCTACGCATATAACCGTAGAGGGCGATGGCAGCCATTCCGCCAACGAGAACGGTACCCCACATCCCGATCCCCAACCCCAGCCCCAACCCTTTGGCACCAGTGGATGCGGCACCACCGGCTGTGACAGAGGTAGAGGCGACCGGAGTCATCACCGCCCCACCCTGAGTCGAGGTCATCGCTGCGGTGATCATCGTCGGGGACATCGTGGTGGTGGTGGTTGAAGTCAAAACACCGGTATTGGCCATTCCCGCTCCGGCAAAACCGGTTCCGGTCGCCATCTTGGCACCTGTAGCCATTTTGGTCCCTGCAGCGGCCTTGGTTCCCGCAGCCGCTACGGTTCCACCCATATTGGTCCCAGCCGCCGCAGGTGCCATCGCACCCCCAGTACCGGCCTTGGCAGCAACCGCCTTGGCAATAGCGGTCTTTTTCGCCGCCACTTTGGCCCCGCCCTTGACCACCATTCCCGATTTAACCTTTGCACCGGCACTAATGGTAGCGTCCTGACCGATAACGGCGCCGCCACCGATGGAGGCCCCTTTACCGACAGTGGCATCGGGACCGATCATCGCCCCGCCCGAGATAGTGGCCCCCTTGGCCACCGAGGATTCGGCACCAATCATCGCCCCTTCCCCAATCTTGACATCCATCGCTATGCGCGCACCTTCACCGATCACGACACCGTCACCCAAACGGGCACCGGCCATAATCGTTGCCCCTTTGCCGACGACGGAGGTGGCACTCAACTTCGCTGTTGCAGCTACCTTTGCCCCTTTGGCGATGGTGGCACCCTTAACGGCAGCCGCCTTGGCCATCACTGCGCCATTGGGAGTCGCAACCGCACCCATATTGGTGGCTGCAGTCGTTGCCATTGTCCCCTGCTGCGCGGCCACATTGGTAGCGGCAACTTTAATCATTCCCGCGTTACCTTTGATTGCAGCGCCTTTTACAGCCGTACCTTTGACAACCGCGCCCTGGGTCGCAGCACCTTTGGCGGTCACGGCCTGGGTGGTGGCCCCCTTCACTGCACCCGCCTTTGCCACTGCAGGTTTGGCCGCTGTACCCGCTTTCGCCGTGGCGCTTTTAGCGGCGCCACCTTTCATCGTGACGACATTACGGGCACCCTCATTCTCCACTTCTCGCGCAGCAGCCATCTTGACGCCGCCACCCGCTTTGGCATTCCCTGCCTGTGCCGCAGCACCATTACGCCCCGCCTCAATTTCGACCCCCGGTGCCGTTGCAGCCATGCCGCCCTTACCACCGCCAGCCTTGACCATAGCACCATTTCGTGCCCCTTCAATCTCAACGCCCGGTGTCGGGGCGACAGCGCCCCCTTTGGCTGCGCCAGTTTTGGCCATTGCGCCATTGCGCCCCGCCTCGATCTCCGCCGCAGGTGGTGGCGTCATCGCCCCCTGCGCTGCCCCGGCTTTTGCCTGGGCAGCATTACGGCCGCCCTCAATCTCTACCCCTCTGCCACCAACAGCAACCCCGTTAGCGCCACCACCGGCTTTAGCCATAGCCGCATTGCGTCCAATCTCTACTTCACCCGCAGCAGGTGGGACCATCACCGCCGCCTTGGCGGCGCCCGCCTTGGCCTGAACAGCAGCACCCTTCGCAGCCCCGGCCTTCGCTTGAACTGCAGCGCCTTTGGCTGTCCCCGCTTTGGCTTGGGCCAATGGAGAGTTGGCTGCCCCGACATTGCCTTTGGCAACAGTGGCACCTTTGGCTCCGCCCGCCTTACCGGCCATCATATTCTGGGCACCCTCGCGCTCAATCTCCCGGCCGTTGGCCGCCATGTTACCGAAGCCACCTTTGGCTGCCGCCATATTGCGTGCCCCTTCCGCTTCCATTTCGCGCTGTCCAATCATGGCATTCACCGCTTGTTGCTTGACCATCGTTCAAGTCATCCTCGTGGATTTTATATAGTTACAGTGTGGTACTGAGATGGGAGACAACCCACTTGACATCTCTAACCAAACGACCAAAATCGTTGGTCGTTGGTCGTTGGTCGTTGGTCGTTGGTCGTTGGTCGTTGGTCGTTGGTCGTTGGTCGTTGGTCGTAAATCTACCC
>JADFYS010000326.1 GCA_015232955.1 Gammaproteobacteria bacterium | reverse complement strand
TGCATAATCATTATCTTGATGGAAATATGCAGCGGTCAACTGCGGATTTTAGGATTATCGGAGCAACATCCACCATGCCTTATCTAGCCCTCTACACCAATAGCGAACTTCCCCCGACACAGAAAGAGAGCCTGTCGCAACAACTCTCACAAAGCATCTCAACCATGCTTGGCAAGAGTGAGAAGTTTGTAATGGTCCATATCCTCGACCATCAGACCATCACTTTTGCCGGGAGCGATCTCCCATGCGCCTATCTTGAACTGAAGAGCATCTCTCTCCCAGAGGAGCAGTGTAGTAGTTTTGCCAACACCCTCTGCAGTGAGATCGCCACCAGCCTTGGGATTGCACAAGATCGAATCTACATCGAATTCAGTAACGCCCAGCGCCACCTCTGGGGCTGGAACGGTTCAACCTTTTAACCTAAAATCCGCAGTTGACCGCTATACATTTCCATCAACATAATGATTATGCAATGAAATTCACAATATTTCAGCTTCACCTATTGGGTGAACCACGCTACACCGCGAATGCCGCATTTGTGGCGGCGCATTGCGGCGTTACAACTCCTTGCACTGCACCGCCACAAACGCACCATTCACGGTGTCCAACTGCGGATTTTAGGTTGAATAACTACCCTTCTCCACCCCTTGAAGTTCAGTGTTTCCAAGTACTTTGGGTATAAACGACAGCGGTTTAGCACCCAGACGGAGTATGCGCAGATGAGTCTGTTGCCAGAGCGCCACCGACAGGTGGTTGAATACCTCAACCAACGACAACCACAGCAGGCGATTGATCTGTTGCAGGGTCTGGTCGCAGAGCGGCCGGAGAGCGGTGAGCTATGGGATCACCTTCTAGCTGCCTACGCCATGACCGAACAGTATGAAGAGGCGGAACAGGCCTATCTTCGCTGTGAGCAGTTGGGCACCCTCTACCCGGAGACCTTGATTAATGCCGCCCACAACGCCCGTCTCTGGGGACGAAGTGACCGCCTGCTCTACTATGGTGATCAGTTGATGGAGCGCTTTCCTGAGGAGCATATTATCGGGCTGCAGTTTCGTACCGATGCCTTGTGGCAACAACGAAAATATGCCGAATCGCTACTTGCCTGTGAAGAGATCCTGCAACTGCAGCCAGAGAAAATTTCGGCTTAAACCTTTTATATCAAGAACCTGCTGCGATTAAATCGCGCTGCTGAGGCGCTGGAGCGTTGCAATCGGCTGTTGGTGGACTTCCCCGATCTTGCTCAGGTGGTGGTGCTACGCATCGAGTCGTTAACTGCTTTTGGTGAGCTGCAAGCGGCGTTATCCCTGGCAGAACAGTGGATTGAGCACCATCCTGAGGCGTTTACCCCGGAGATTCATTCTGCTCTTTGCTTTTTCAGCCAGTACGATCCCTTAATGGGAGTGGCCGTGCGACGACAGATCGCCGAGCGCTTTGGCCAATTGGTGGTCGGGGTGTGTACCCCCTATAACCATTGGCCAAACAGTACAGATCCGGATAGACCTTTGCGGATCGGGCTGTTAAGTGGTGATCTGCGCGAACATCCGGTGGGGTATTTTGTACAGCCGCTACTACAACAGTGGCGACAGCGACATCTCTCCATTACGGTCTATGACACCCTGAATCAAGCGGACAGATTGACGGAACAACTGCGCCTTCTGACATTTGATTGGCATATCGTCAGTGCACTGACAAACGCAGCGATCGCCGAACTTATCCGCAAACACGAAATAGATATCCTGATTGACCTTCATGGCCATACTGCCGGCCAGCGGTTAGGGGTTATGGCGTTAAAACCGGCCCCTATTCAAGTGACATGGCACGGTTTTCTGGGCACCACCGGACTAAGCGCTATCGACTATGTACTGGCTGATCCTCTCTCTGTACCGGAAGGGGCGGAGGGCGAGTTTGTTGAGAAGGTTTGGCGTATTCCTCACTATTACTGCTTTTCCGAACCCTCTGTAGCGCTGCCGATTTCGCCATTACCGGCGGAGATGAGTGGCTTTATCACCTTTGGTAGCCTGAACAAAATCGACAAACTGAATGATCGGGTGTTGGCGTTGTGGCTGCGCCTGTTACAGCGGTTACCTAATAGTCGGTTGTTACTGAGGGGAAAAGGTTTGACTGTCCCAGATTACCGACAACAGTTTTTGCGGCGATTACTGCTACTTGGATTTGATCTTGAACGAGTTACCCTTGAGGCTGAAGCGCCGCGTCAACAGTTTCTCACCACCTATCAGCGCATCGATATCGCCCTTGATCCCTTTCCTTACAGTGGTGCTACAACAACAGTGGAAGCCCTCTGGGCCGGTGTTCCGGTTCTTGCCCTAAAGGGTGATCGCATGGTCTGGCGTATGGGCGAAAGTCTGTTGCACTGTGTCGGTCTGAGTGACTGGTTGGCAGAGGATGAGGAGGGTTTTATCCATATAGCTGTAGCCAAGGCTTCCGATCTCAACGCCCTGGTGGAACTGCGTCGCAACCAGCGCCAGCGGGTGCTCTCATCACCACTGTTTGACGCCAAAACCTATGCCAATGAGGTCGACCAGGCGCTGCGTGGCATGTGGCGACGCTACTGCGAAAGGACGCCTGTTGCCCTTGTCCCGGAGAGAGAGCTGTTGCCGAACCAGCCGCAACTGCCGACCACGCAGCAGATCACTGTAACCAGGGCGTGGCTTGAGCCGCAGCGCGATCTGCAACTACAGTTCTGGCGGCGTCTCCGCCACGAGGTGAATGACACTCTGCGCCAAAAAAAGCCGACCAAAGGGGGGAAGCCCTACCCGCTGGGACAGTGTCTTGAGATCAGCAAGGCGGTGATGGCGCGATTTCAGGCGTGGCGACAGGGGGAGGGGATTCCTGCCAATGCCCCAGAGGTTGTGGCGGCGCTGGAGCAGCTACAGGCCTTTTTTTGCGCCGGTGGCACGGTGCGTCTGGTGTGGGGGGATCTGCGCGGTGACTACTTTCAAAACGCGCTGCAACTGGGGAGCTGGTATCTCGATGTCGCCAACGATACCGTCGATCCAGATAAACCTGCGGTGGAGATTTTGCCCTTTGCCCGGTCGGGGCTGGAGGCGGTGAGGGACTGTTTTCACTATGCGCGTATCGCGAAGCGCTATTGGCAGGGGGAGATCTACCCCAACCACCTCTTTCCGCAGCTGGCCCCCTACTTTCCGCTGCTGGTGGAGACCGCGGAAACGGGGCTACAACTGCACG
>JADFYS010000325.1 GCA_015232955.1 Gammaproteobacteria bacterium | reverse complement strand
TGACATCCAATGACCAATCCCCCGCAGTCACCACCGAGTTGAGCATTGAGACCGAGACCCTCGGCACCATTATCGATCGTGTGGTCAGCTACCTTCGCAACGAAGAGGGTGAATTGCTGCAGCAGCTGATCGCCACCCTCCCCCACACCGAAATTGCCTCTCTTCTGGATGCTCTACCGCCTGAAGCGACGCTCGCCCTGTGGGAGCTGTTACCCGGGAAGGTAGCGGCCCAGACCCTCCCCCATCTAGGTGAGACCAGTCGCAACACGCTTCTCGATATTCTGGAGGAGGAGGAGTTGATCGAGGCTGCAGGAATGATGTCCACCACCGATCTTGCCAACCTCCTCAACAATATGCCCGACGCTCAGACTGAGCAGATCCTTTCCCACCTCGATGACGACTACCGGCACCGTCTTGGAATGGTGCTCAATTTCCCTCAGGGGAGTGCCGGGCGATTGATGAATCGGGATGTGGTCAGTGTGCGTAAGAATGTAACCTTGGCGGTGGTGTTGCGCTGGTTACGACGCCACAACAGCCTCCCCCCCCGTACGGATGCACTGATGGTCATCGATGAGGCGGGGCACTATCTTGGCAGACTGCCGATGGATATTCTGATCACCAGTCAGCCTGAACTTCTGGTGGAAGAGGCGATGATTGCGGGCAGTGATGTAGTCCGGGCTGATAATGATGGTCGCGAAGTGGCTCACCTTTTTCAACGCCGGGATCTCGCCTCGGTTGCGGTGATCGATGAGTCACAGAAACTGGTGGGACGGATCACCACCGATGAGGTGATGAGTCTGCTGCGAATTGAGGCCGATGAACAGGTATTGAAGCCGCGCGGGATGAAGGAGTCGGATGAACTCTTTGCGCCAATCCTCCCCAGCGCCATTCGCCGCGGTCTCTGGCTCGGGATCAACCTCGCTACCGTTTTTCTTGCCGCTTGGGTCATCGGTCGCTTTGAGGCGGCACTGGATCAGATTGTCGCCCTGGCGATTCTATTACCGGTGGTCGCCTCGATGGGCGGTATCGCCGGCAGTCAGACCCTTGCTCTAACCCTGCTTGGCATGACTCTGGAGCGGATCGCCCCGGCCAATGTCTTCTGGCTGGTTCGCAAAGAGCTGGCGGTGGGTCTGCTCAACGGCCTGGTCTGGGCGCTGGTGGTAGGGGTAGTTGCCTATCTCTGGTTTGGCAGTTGGGGGATCGGTCTGGTCATTGCCGCGGCGATGACCATCAATCTCGTGGCCGCTGCCGCCTCTGGGGTGTTGGTACCGCTGACACTCAAACGGCTGGGTGCAGATCCTGCCCTCTCCGGTGCTGTCGTACTCACGACGGTGACCGATATCGTCGGATTTCTCAGTTTTCTGGGATTGGCGACGCTATTTCTCCTTTAATAATGAGTCAGTCACCCTTTACAGTGAGGAGCTCCCTTGTCATCTCCTGAAGGTGATCCAAAACAGACTCTGGAGTTGAAAAAACTCGAGCTTGAGCTGCGCCTGCTCGAAGAGAACAGCATCCTCAACCGCAATAAGCTGAAGCTGGAGGTAGAGAAGCTGGAGCATGAGATCTTTGTCATCCAACATCCGCTCCGTTATAACCCTGCATATATCGTCACCCTTATCTTTGCGCTGGCCGCCTTCACCACCGCTCTCATCAACTGGAACTCTGCCAAAATGCGCGATCAGCTCGATAGCGAACTCCAGAGTACCATTGCAACCCTAGAGCAGAAGAGTCAGGAGATGGAGCAGATTCAGACCCAAATTGAGCAGTTTCATCGAGAAGCGGATAACCTGCGTCAGGCCAATAACCAAATGCGGCAGTTGGTGAACAACCGGGGGGAGTTGAGCCGGGTTGAACAGCAGAAGGTTGATGAGTCTGAAAATGCCAGTTATGTCATCTACTACCGTTCCAGTCAGGTGGAACCTGAACTGCAGCAGAAGGTGGTGGAACAGTTACGCAGTGATGGCTATTCGGTTCTGGTGAAAGAGCGTACGGATGAGGGGCTAAGTAGCCACTCTACCCTCTACTATTATGACGCCGCCAGCCTTACGAAAGCCACCGCCCTTCAGACCCTGCTCTATCAGCGCTATGGTCTGCAACTGAGACTCAGCAAAGGGGCCGGACAAGGGATAGATCGCAAACGGCTGGCATGGACACTGGTCATCCATCACTTGGGGGAGGAGGGGACTCTCCTCGCCCCTCCCAATGCAACGAATACGCCGTGACCGAGAGACCCTCGATCACAACCCTCTCACCCCCACCAAGGAGCCTATAAATGGCAGTAATCACCTGGATCGGTATTTTAGTATGTCTGTCTCAATCGGCGATATTTTCCGGCATGAATCTCGCTGTCTTCAGCCTGTCGCGGATGCGTCTCGAGGTGGAGGCCGCCGATGGCAATCTGGACGCCAAACGGCTCCTCGCTCTGCGCAATGATCCCAACTTTATCCTCACCACCATTCTCTGGGGAAATGTCGGCATCAATGTTCTCCTCACCCTCCTCACCGATTCGGTGATGACCGGAGTTAGCGCCTTTCTCTTCTCCACCATTGCCATCACCCTCTTTGGTGAAATTGGTCCCCAGGCCTACTTTTCCCGCAACGCGATGCGCATGGCCTCGCTTCTCTCACCGCTCCTCCGCTTTTATCAGATTCTACTCTATCCTGTCGCCAAAACATCCGCCCTCTTGCTCGACTACTGGTTGGGAAAAGAGTCGGCTCACTACTATCGAGAGTCACACCTAAAAGAGGTTCTACGCCGCCATATGGAGGCTGAAAATAGTGATTTGGGGGCCGTTGAGGCGATAGGGGCACTCAACATGCTGACTATCGATGATCTCCCGATCAGTAGCGAAGGGCGCTCACTGGAGCCACTCAGTATTATCCCCCTTGAGTTTGTCGATGGGGTGGCGCGCTTCCCCCAGATTCAGGCAGAGAAGGAGGATCCTTTCCTACTACAGGTAGAGGCCTCCGGCCACCGCTGGGTGGTATTTGTCGATCAGTCAGGGCAGCCACAACTGGTGCTCGATAGCGACGGCTTTCTCCGTCACATCCTCTTCCATCCAGAACGGACCGATCCCCTCCCCTTCTGTCATCGGCCGATTATCGTGCACGATCATTTCCACTCTCTGGGAGAGGCGATGACTCAACTGACCTTCACCGCGGAAGTTGGAGATCATATTCTTGCTCAAGATATCATTCTGCTCTGGGATGAG
>JADFYS010000324.1 GCA_015232955.1 Gammaproteobacteria bacterium | reverse complement strand
AGGGAGTGGCCGCCGGGGGGGGGGGGTGGGGGGGGGGGGGGGGGGTGGTGCCGGGGTGGTAGTGGTGTCATCAAAGATCGGATCCGGTATCGGCTCTGGTGTCGGTTCCGGCTCCGGTACTGGCTCAGGCTCAGGGGTAGGCTCTGGTGTCGGCTCAGGTTCTGGCACAGGTGTTGGCTCTGGCTCTGGGATCGGTTCAGGTATGGGATCAGGCGTCGGTTCCGGGGTGGGTGTGGGTTCTGGCTCCGGTGTTGGCTCTGGCGCCGGTGTTGGTGTTGGCTCTGGTTCGGTTACCGTCTGTAACGGCTCTGTAACCACGAATTCGCTGCTGGTCGTAGTGGGATCGGCGCTCTCGGTGAGTGGAATTTCAGGCGGCTCTGAGTTACTCACCTCGGTCACCACCTCATCTTCCTGAGCTGTTGTGTGGTCATTTGTGGTGGCGGTCGCCTCCATCTTCTGAGCTTCGAAGTTGTCACTACCCAGCTCAAGAAGCTCCTCCATCCCCTCACCACCGAGATCGAAGGTGGTGCGATCAATCACCTCTTCCAGGGCTTCAGTCACTTCAAGCTCGACCATCTCCAGTGCCAGCGGGACCTCAAGGTAGCTTTCGCCACTGTCAGCGGCTGTTGGCAAGGTGTCACCCTCTCCCAACTCTGTGGTGAGTGGCTGTTGTTCGTTATTGATTGCAGGGAGTTCATTTTGGCTCTCCTCCGCTGTTTCGGCAACTTCACTGCCAGCAGCCGCTTCAGGGGTGGTTTCCCCCTCTGTCACTTCACCCTGTGCGGACTGTTCGGCAGTGGCAGGGGCGGTGGATGTGGTCTCACTTCTGTTGCGGCTCTGTTTTCTACGAATGATCTCCCGAAGGGATTGGTTGGGAGCGATGAGTGTCGGTGGGAGGGGGGGGTGCCCCGCTTCGACCAGGGTAAAGAGGGATTGGAGAATGGCGACACAACCCGGGATGGTGGGATCACTGCTGCACACCTCGGTCTCTCCGTCCTGACCGCGAACACCGGTGGTGTTGGTCTCTCCGTCGTGATAGATGGTGTTGTCTGTTCCGCGCACGCCGGCGACAGCGACAGGGGTTTTGACCTGAAAACGGCTATTGGCGGAGAGTTTACGACCGACGATGGAGCGGAGCCACCCTTTGGCGACATTGACCGTGGTCTGGGTATCACCCCCACCGATGATCGCCTCGCTAATCTTCATCTCGCTCTCAGGCCCCACCATAAGGACCGTCTCATCCCGCAATAGCAGTTTGGCGTGGCCATCAATCGTGGTTTTGATGGTGTCATTGACATAGATCTCGAGCTTGCTCTGAAGTGGAACTATCGCACCATCGGCACTGCGAATGACATCCGAGCTGCCGCTGGTGGAGATGATCCGTCCCGCACTCTCTGCAGCCAGAGGAAGGGAGAGAAGCATCAGGATGAGGGTTAGGGCGATTTTCATTACAATTTCCAGCGTAGGTGGAGGCCGGTGATCTGGCGCTGGTAGCTCTGTTGTGGGAGGTTGGACTCATTTTTGGTATGGCTAAACCGCCCCTCGAGAGAGAGCGTTTTTCCCAGAGGATAACGGAGTTCACACGACAGTGAGAGATTATCGTCGCTGCGGTTGCTGCTGTTTTCGTCGTACTGTTTACGGCTGAAGTTGGCGGATAGGATCAGTTGGGCGCTGGCGAGGGTCGTCTCTGCAGCCAATCCTCCACCGAAACCACGGTAGCGGTAGGCGGCAACACGGGCACCGCCATTGAGCGCGTTTACGGTTCCATGCCAGATATTGCTCTTCTGCTTCACACTGTGACGATAGGCAAGGTAGCTGCTAATGCCGTCATAGTCATCAAGCTCAAATTCAGAAGGGAGGTAGTCCTTCTGACTGATACTCATCTGAAGGAGAGAGGTGTGATTTTCGGTTGGACTGAAGCTGAGATAGGGGCTGATGCTCTGGGTTTTGGTGTATGCCTTTCCGCCGAGCCAGCTACGGGAGAAGTTATACTCTGCCCCAGTGAAGATGCCGTTGCGATAGAAGCTGTAATCGGCGACGACACCCACTCTTCTTCCATCATAATCGCTCGCCTGTTGGTGACGGTTCTCATCCAGTTTAACCCCGATACGCGCGCGGTGTGCTCCGGATCTGATTAGGGCGTAGCGGCTGTCGGCGGTGATCCCCAGACGCCAGTCCTCCTTTTGCGGAGCCTCCTCCAGAGAGTACTCGGCATCATCCGGTTCAACCGTGACATTGGTATCGTAGCTTACCCCTGCAGTCAGGTTGGCTCTCCATCGTCTGTTGCGACGCAGTGCCGTCTCTGCTTTGGAGGCGACAATCTCCACCTGCGGGGTGTAAGGTGAATTGGGGTAGGTGTGGGGATAGATCTCTGCTTCAGCGGTGACGGTGGTGTACTCATGGAGCTGCTGCAGAATTGCGATGCGCAGATAGGCGGCAGCAGGGCTAAGTGTTCCCCCTGCGGCGATTACCGGTTCGAGGTGGGAGAGTGACTGCCGATTCTGCTGCTGATGACGCAGGGCGAGCGCAAGGTAGTAGTGGCCACGGAGATGGTCGTGGTTGCGTGCAACAACCTCTTTAAGCAGTTCGATAGCACGAGGGTGCTGCTGTTGGCGGTAGGCGATGAATCCCAACTCATAGCGTGCCCGCTCTCCCACGACCGGATGAGTGAGTGCTCGGGTAAGATGGGGGATGGCCGAGGTGTACTCCCCCTGATGGGTGAGGATAAGTCCAAGGTAGTATTGGGTCACTCCATCGCCGCTATTGAGGGTTTCGGCCTGACGAAAGTGGTCGAGGGCGGCGGAGTAGTTCCCCTGCTGCAGCTCGGCCACCCCCTGGGTCTTCCTCACCTCGGCACGGGTGATGTCGCTGGCGCCCCACCCCTGTTGGGCGACCATGAGGAGGAGGGCGGCGGTAGAAACGCGAAAAAAGGGGTTTGTTAGCAAGGGATGGCTCGTTTTCTCTTAGGTAATATAGATATTTAGATTTGCGGATAGTTACCTATGAACCCTGAAATTCACTGTTTCCAAGTATCTTGGGTATATTATCAATCAGCATCCCATCGATTTTAGTCAAGAAATGGCTCGATTTCTATCTTTTCTTTGCAATGGCTCCTCCTATTTGTCATAGTAATCTCTGGCTGCACCTTGGCCCAATGCCATTAAGTTAAGGGTGGGGATCTCCGCTACCCGATTGGCGGGACGCCGTCAACCCGT
>JADFYS010000323.1 GCA_015232955.1 Gammaproteobacteria bacterium | reverse complement strand
TTTGCGCCGAAACATCACGGTGCGATGAGACACGCCATCGGTCCACGCAAGGAGATGGGGGTGCGGACCATCTTTAACCTGTTGGGGCCACTTACCAACCCTGCAGGGGCGCCGAATCAGGTGCTGGGGCTGTTTAGTGGCGAACTGGTGGAGCCTCTGGCGAAGGTGCTGCAGCAGTTGGGGAGTCGCCATGTGCTGGTGGTCCATGCTGAGGATGGTCTTGATGAGATCTCTATTGCCGCTCCGACTCGGGTGGCGGAGCTAAAAGGGGGCGTGGTGAGTGGTTACACCATACGCCCGGAGGATTTCGGTCTGGCGAGCCAACCCCTTACCCCGCTGCTGGTGGATAGTGCCGAGGCGTCGTTGGCGCTAATTCAGACGCTATTTCGGGGAGAGAAGGGGGCTGCACGCGATATTGTTCTGCTTAACGCGGGGGCGGCGATCTATGTTGCCGGGCTGGCGGACTCACTCGCTGCCGGGGTGAAACGGGCTGCCGGGGTGATCGATGAGGGTCTTGCTGCCGAGCGGTTAGAGGCGTTGGTTCGCTGTTCTCAGAGTTTTTCGTGATGGAGGGTGAAGTTAAGGGGGAAGTTGCCGATATCCTGCAACGGATTCTCAAGCGAAAGGGGGAAGAGGTCGCCGAGCGCAAGGCGCTCACCCCACAATCGACCCTTGAGCAGCGGGCGGCGGCAGCGAATCCGGTCCGGGGGTTTTCGGCGGCCATCGCTGCGACTATTGCGACGGGAGAGGCGGCGGTTATCGCTGAGATTAAGCGGGCATCCCCCAGTCGTGGTCTGATTCGGGATCCCTTCTATCCGGCGGAGATCGCCGGGAGTTACGAGCGGGGCGGGGCCACCTGCCTCTCTGTGCTGACCGATGTCGATTTTTTTCAAGGAGAGGATCGCTATCTGCAGCAGGCAAGAGCGGCGTGTCGGCTGCCGGTGCTGCGTAAAGAGTTTATTGTTGATCCCTATCAGATCTATGAGGCTCGGGCGTTGGGGGCGGATGCGATTCTGTTGATTGTTGCCGCACTGAAACAGCCGCAGCTGCTTGAGCTGGCCTCTGTGGCGCGAGCGCTGGAGCTTGATCTGCTGGTAGAGGTGCACAACCGGGAGGAGCTGGAGCGGGCGCTACAACTCGATCTCCCCTTAATCGGGATCAACAATCGTAACCTGCGCACCTTTGAGACCCGGCTTGAGACGACGCTGGAGCTGCTGCCGCTAATCCCGAAGTCGTGTCTGGTGGTGACCGAGAGTGGGATTCATAGTGAAGAGGATGTCCGCCGTATGCGCAGCCACGCGGTCCACGGCTTTCTGGTGGGTGAGGCGTTGATGCGGGCAGAAGATCCGGGAGCGGCACTCCGGCAGCTGTTTCGACCCGCACCGTAACCCTTGACCCTAAAATCCGTAATCAATCCTCGCCATGCGGTGGTTGCGCGGCAAAAATCGTCAGCATCAGCTCAGAATCATCAATAAGCTTGTAAACCGGTCTCCTACCCGAGAGCCTTTCACTTTCCGTGATAATGATCGGCACCCCTTCACCACGCTTGTCCATGATGAAGCTCCGTTGACTGCCGATGGCGTCTACATTCATCGGACAACGCGCCAGCAAGGAACTGATTAATTCGTTCCGTGCCGATTGTCGCTCTGAAATGCTATCAATAGTCATGGTGTTGGGGATCGTACCGGGCGAGAAGATTTCCAGCCTATCCGAAAAGAGGTGCAGGCGAATCTTGGAGCCATAAATGGAGTAATCCCGATGGGCGACTGCGTTGACCACCGCCTCGAATACCGCATTCATGGAGAACTGCGGGGTTTCAATCCGATTGGGCGCTTTGATGGCAAAGACCCGCATGTTTCTCTCCACAAACTTGCAGGCGTCCCGAATCTGAACATCAAGCGGGCCAGTGATCTCCTTGGCGTCCAGTTGATAGGCGGCGTTGCGCTCGGTGCCTCGGTAACAAACGGTCTGAATAAAAGCGCTCGACATAAAAGATTCCGGTGCGTCCGAAGCCATTAAAATACCGCTGACCGTGGCTCGTATGGCGCCGTCTTCGTCCTTGGCAACGAGTTTCATCTTTTCGAGAAATTCCTGCTCCGCTTTGGACGAGATTACCGTCCTGAATAGATTCCATCGTTTTGGATTCAGATCATTGATAGATGTACCCGGAACCGTCTGTTCATCGAAGCGAATGAGTCGGGCCTGACTGCGTTGCTGGAATAGCCTCGCTAATATTTCCGGTTTCATTTCGCGCTTGGAGCTACCGAGGCGGCGAAAATAGCCATTGGGGCTTTTATGGACAAACAGACTGCGAGGCACATCGATTCGCAGGATGGTTTTTTCACCCCCTTGTTGATCGGGCACAATGAGTTTGCGTAGGACGCAATCCAAGGGAGGATCAATCGAATCGTTGCAGATAGCACGAAGCCAGCCTTCAACGATGTCAAGTTTCTCTGTCGGTATTCCTCGAATCTCTTTTGTCTTGTCATCAACCCCCAGGACAATGATGCCGGATGCCGTATTCGCCATGGCAGCCAGTTCGTCTGCCATGCCATCCTTGTGCGGGCCGATAATTTTGTTACCGCTGAATTTCACGGCCTTGAGTTCAAGAACAGAGTCTTCGCCCAAGGCTATTTGTTTAATCAGATCGTGAATGTTTTCGTACATCATTAACCTCCGTTAGCCCTGTTTTCGATCTCAGTGAACCAGGCTTTAATCTCGTCGTAGCCGTTTCGCTCTTTCAAGCGATCCAATGTCATCCGACTTGCGGCGTTTTCAGGTATCTTGGGTATAGATCAATCGCTCTTGGTTTCATTATTTTGAATGCTCCACAATTTTTTACCCTTTTCAGTCAGGCGGTATTTTTGATTTTTACTCTGTAGCGCATTCGGAAGTGTGCGTTCCAAAGCGCCCAAAACATCCACCAGTCGTTTGATTGCTTTTTTGAAGTTCCCGGTTCTGCTGTCATATCCCAAGGCGGATAAGAGTTCAGCACTACCTTGTGCATCCGTTAAACAGGCTCGCAGCAGGGCGATCTCGGTGTCACTCAGATCATGGGCCTCATCATGGGCCTCATCATGGGCCTTATCATGGGCCTTATCATAGGCCTTATCTTTTTCGGTCACCAAGTCTACTTTGGCACCCTTCAACGCATCAGGATGTACAAGCAGGCGAAAAACAAACCAGGTGCGATCTTCATCGGGTTCAAAGCTCGGT
>JADFYS010000322.1 GCA_015232955.1 Gammaproteobacteria bacterium | reverse complement strand
TATCTGGCATGATCATTAGCGTGAAATACATTTCATAATCGAGGGTGACGCCGCACCATTCATGCAAGTTAGGGGGGATTTAGAGATCACCCCCGCGCAAAAAGTTGCCTTTTTACCCTGTTTCTGTAGAATCTCGGCTCCTTTTTTTACAAAACAGGATTTTTTCTATATGTCAACACACCTTTTTACTTCAGAGTCGGTCTCTGAAGGGCATCCGGACAAGGTCTCTGACCAGGTCTCTGATGCCATCCTGGATGCCATTCTCGAACAGGATCGCGCTGCCCGCGTCGCCTGCGAGACCATGGTCAAGACCGGAATGGTGATTGTCGCCGGTGAGATCACCACCACGGCGGTAATCGAATATGAGGAGGTCATCCGCAAAACCATTCGTGAGATCGGCTATAACAGTTCACAGATGGGCTTTGACTGGGAGTCGTGCGCAGTTCTCAACGCGCTGGGCAAACAGTCCCCCGATATCGCGATGGGGGTTGACCGCAGCGAGGAGGAGAATCAGGGTGCAGGGGATCAGGGTCTGATGTTCGGTTACGCCAGCAACGAGACCGATGTCCTGATGCCCGCCCCCATCACCTACGCCCACCGTCTGGTGAAACAGCAGTCCGAGGTGCGTAAGGCGGGCAAGCTCTCCTGGCTCCGTCCCGATGCCAAGAGTCAAGTCACCTTTCGTTATGTGGACGATCGACCTGTAGCGATCGATGCGGTGGTCCTCTCGACTCAGCACGATGGCGATGTCAGCGAGAAGGAGCTGCACGAAGCGGTGATGGAGGAGATCATTAAACCGATTCTTCCTGCCAACCTCGTGAGTAGTGATACCAAATATTTCATCAACCCCACCGGGCGTTTTGAGATTGGTGGACCTATGGGGGACTGCGGTCTCACCGGACGCAAGATTATCGTCGACACCTATGGGGGAATGGCACGGCATGGGGGCGGCGCCTTCTCGGGCAAGGATCCCTCCAAGGTGGATCGCTCTGCCGCCTATGCCGGGCGTTATGTGGCGAAAAATATCGTTGCCGCCGGTCTTGCCGAACGGTGCGAGATTCAACTCTCCTACGCCATCGGTGTCGCCGAGCCGACCTCGATTATGATTGAGACCTTTGGCAGCGGTAAGATTAGCGATGATCGCCTGGAGCAGCTGGTGCGGTCTGAGTTCGATCTCCGTCCACGCGGTATGATCCGAATGCTGGATCTTATCCGCCCCATCTACCGCGACACTGCGGCCTACGGTCACTTTGGACGCAACGATATCGACCTACCGTGGGAACAGACCGACAAGGCTGCAGCCCTGAAAGAGGCGGCTGGTTTGTAGACCCTCCCCAACTCCCTTCCGAAGGGGTGCTGCAGCGGGTTCTACCCTGTCAGGCTTCGGAGTGGATAAAAAATCTGATTCAACGGCACTCATCCCTTTTTCTAACCGATGGAGAATTGCGATATGAGCACCGACACTACCTTTAGCGACTACAAGGTCGCCGACATCTCACTGGCCGCATGGGGCCGTAAAGAGGTCGCTATCGCCGAGACCGAAATGCCTGGACTGATGGCGCTTCGTGAAGAGTTCGGCACCACCAAACCACTTCAGGGGGCACGCATCGCCGGTTGCCTCCACATGACGATTCAGACCGCTGTCCTGATGGAGACCCTCATTGCGCTGGGTGCCGAGGTCCGCTGGTCATCCTGTAACATCTTCTCTACCCAAGACCAGGCCGCCGCCGCTATGGCCGCCGCCAATATCCCCACCTTCGCCTGGAAGGGCGAGAGCGAGGAGGAGTTCTGGTGGTGTATTGAACAGACCATCTTCGGCCCAGACAACTGGCGCCCCAATATGATCCTCGACGATGGCGGCGATCTCACCCAGATTATGCACGAGAAGTATCCGGAGCTGCTGAGCGAGGTCAAAGGGATCTCGGAAGAGACCACCACCGGTGTCCACCGTCTCTACGAGATGATGGAGGAGGGTTCACTCCAGGTTCCCGCCTTTAATGTCAACGATTCGGTCACCAAATCGAAATTTGATAACCTCTACGGCTGTCGCGAGTCACTGATTGACGGGATCAAGCGCGCCACCGATGTGATGGTCGCGGGCAAGATCTGCGTCGTCCTCGGCTACGGGGATGTCGGCAAGGGGTGTGCACAGGCGTTTCGCGGCATGGGTGCCACCGTCTTTGTCACCGAGATTGACCCCATCTGCGCCCTGCAAGCAGCGATGGAGGGGTACCGCGTTGTCAACATGGACGATGTCGCCGCCATGGGCAATATCTTTGTCACCTGCACCGGCAACCTTGATGTCATCACCCACGACCATATGCTGGCGATGAAAGATGAGTCCATCGTCTGTAATATCGGCCACTTTGACTCGGAGATCGACATCGCCAGTATCCGCCAATACCCGTGGGAGAATATCAAACCACAAGTGGATCATGTCATCTTCCCCGATGGCAAGCGGATCATCGTCCTCGCCGAGGGGAGACTGGTCAACCTCGGCTGTGCCACCGGCCACCCCAGCTTTGTGATGTCCGCCTCTTTCACCAATCAGGTGCTGGCGCAGATCGAGCTGTGGAATAACGCCGACAGTTATGAGAAGCGGGTCTATGTCCTGCCTAAGGTTCTCGACGAGAAGGTGGCACGCCTCCATCTGGCAAAGATTGGTGCCAATATCACGCCGCTCACCACCAAGCAGGCCGACTACCTCCACCTCCCGGTAGAGGGTCCCTACAAGCCTGATCACTACCGTTACTAGGGGTTGGAGTGATGACCTCGTCCACCTCTACCCGGTTCAGTTTTGAGTTTTTCCCCCCCAAAAGCGCCGAGGGGATGGAGAAACTGAGGGCGACGGTTACCGGACTGCAGCAGTTTGCCCCGGAGTATGTCTCCGTCACCTTCGGTGCCGGAGGCAGTACCCAACAGGGGACACGGGATACGGTGCAGGCGTTGATGGCCCTTGGCCTCGAGGTCGCCCCCCACCTCTCCTGCATCGGTTCGGGCCGGGATCTGCTGCGCACAATTCTGGATGACTATCGTCAGATGGGGGTGCGTCGTCTCGTCGCCCTTCGTGGTGATATGCCGTCCGGAATGCGTGATACCGGTGACTTTCACTACGCCAATGAGCTGGTGCAGTTTATTCGCGAGGAGAGTGGTGACCACTTCCATCTGGAGGTCGCCGCCTATCCTGAGTTTCACCCTCAGGCGAGCTCTGCCAGCA
>JADFYS010000321.1 GCA_015232955.1 Gammaproteobacteria bacterium | reverse complement strand
CCTGTCCAGAGTTGGAGCTTAGTGTACAGAAGTGAATCGTGCGTCGTTTTAAGTGATCATCCATCATCATTTTCATCTCCCCCTTTTCTCCATCGTAGTTCGATGACAGAAATTATCAACCTTTTTGTAATTATTCAGATGTGCCGTCACAAGTCAGGCTCTCCCGCGAAGGCGAGAATCCAATTACCACAAATCATCATCGATCGGCTCAGCCATTCTGCCCAGACCCACCCTCGGGATACCTGCTGCGTCGTAATGGCTACCCACCTCTGAAAACATCCCTGTAGAGAGCATCAGTTGGGCAACGCTATCCTCCTGCTTGTGGCCATGCTCGACCAACAGCGTTCCATTCGGCAGAAGGTGGTTGGGGGCTTGGGAGATGATGCGTTTGAGGTCGGCAAGACCATCCTCTCCTGAAAAGAGCGCTTGGTACGGCTCGAAGGTGCGAACACTCTCTTCAACCTCTGTTGAATCCTCTTCGATATAGGGGGGGTTGGCAACCATAATATCGAACTTTTTACGCCCCAGAGCCTCGCACCAGTCGCCGTGATAAAATTTGACATTGTTCAGCTCTAGGCGACGGCGATTCCTTCTCGCGACGGTCAACGCCTTCTTTGAGATATCAGTTGCAAACACTTTCGCCTGTGGTAGCTCTTTCCCGATAGCAAGAGCGATCGCGCCGCAACCAGTACCCAGATCGGCAATCCTTAGCGGAGCTGGGCGGGATCTGCACATACCCACGACCAGCTCCACCAGTAACTCTGTCTCTGGGCGGGGGATGAGGGTAGCCGCATTCACCTCTAGTGGTAGCGACCAGAACTCCTGTCTACCGACAAGATAGGCGACCGGTTCCCCACTCGCACGCCGTCGAATCAGCTTGCGGTAGCGCCGCACAACGCTCGCTTCTATCCTCTCCTCCGGCCAGGTGCGCAGCCAACTCCGCTCCCGCTGCAGCAGGTGCGCCAGTAGAACCTCGGCATCTAGGACGGCACTCTTGTTATCGGTTGCCAGCTCCCGCAACGCCCAGCGCAATAACCCTGTAACCGTTTTCGCAGTTTCCACTGTTTCTAATCCGCTATCGCTGCAAGGAGATCCGCCTGGTGTTCATTAATCAACGGCTCGATCACCTGCTGCAGGCCGCCATTCATAATCTCATCCAGCTTGTAGAGCGTCAGGTTGATTCGGTGATCGGTGATCCGCCCTTGGGGGTAGTTGTAGGTACGAATCCGCTCTGATCGATCACCACTCCCCACCAATGAACGCCGTGTAGCTGCCTGTTCACTATCCTGTTTCTCCTGTTCGGCACTCAACAGCTTCGCCTGAAGTACCGACATCGCCCGGGCGCGATTCTTATGCTGCGAGCGCTCATCCTGACACTCGACCACCACGCCTGTAGGGAGGTGGGTGATACGGATGGCGGAGTCGGTTTTGTTGACATGCTGCCCCCCCGCCCCCGATGCACGAAAGGTATCTACCTTAAGATCTGCGGGATTGATGTCAATCGCTTCAACATCATCAACCTCTGCCATCACCGCTACGGTACAGGCAGAGGTGTGAACACGGCCCTGCGACTCAGTTTCGGGTACCCGCTGCACCCGATGCGCACCCGACTCAAATTTGAGCTTGGAGTAGGCGCCGCTCCCCTCAATACGGGCGATTAACTCTTTATAGCCACCATGCTCGCCCAGACTCTCGCTCATCACCTCGACCTTCCACCGCTGGTTCTCGGCATAACGGCTGTACATGCGAAAGAGATCTCCAGAGAATATCGCCGCCTCGTCACCACCGGTTCCGGCCCGAATCTCAAGAAAGATATTCTTATTATCATTGGGATCTTTAGGCAAAAGCAGTTTCTGCAGCTCTAGCTCCAGCGCCTCTCTCTGCGCCTTGGCACCCCCCCACTCCTCCTGGCCCAACTCGCGCATTTCTGGATCATCCGCCTTCAGCATCTCCTGCGCGGTATCCATATCCTCAGTAGCCTGCAGATAGCGGTTAAAACAGCCCACCACCGGCTCGAGCTGGGCATACTCTACTGAGAGATCGCGAAAACGGTTCTGATCATCGATCACCTCCCGCGCGGAGAGGAGGGCACTAATCTCCTCCAGTCGGTCTGAGAGGTTTTCAAGTTTGCTTTGGATAGATGGTTTCAAAGGTTTCAGTCCGGTAGAGTGGCAGAAAGAGAGCGGTTTCAGTCACTCTTCAGCTTAAATAGTTCTCGCGCAGCATTCAGGAGTTCGGCCCGGCCGTCGTAACCCGCCTGCTTCAGTTCACTACACGGGGCGTGCATCAGGCGATTGGTCAATTTCCGAGCCAGCTCCCGAACCACCTCCTGAGGCGGATTTCCGTTCTCAAGCTGACGCAATGCCCCCTCCAGAGTCTGATTCCGGATCTGTTCATTCATTTGGCGGAAGGATTTGATGGTGTCCACCGCATCAAGTGACTTTAACCAACCGAGAAAGTGACTCACCTGTGTATCAATGATCTCCTCCGCCTGTTGCGCCGCCTCCTCTCGCGAACGCAGCCCCTCCTGAATGATCTCAGTCAGATCATCCACCGTGTAGAGGTAGACATCCTCGAGATCCGCCACCTCTTGCTCAATATCACGGGGTACCGCAATATCCACCATCAGCATCGGTCGGTGTTTGCGGCGGAGAATGGCCGACTCCACCGCTCCCTTTCCCAGGATCGGGAGCTGACTGGCTGTAGACGAAATCACAATATCGGCTTCGGCGAGATGGTCCGGGATCTCGGAGAGAGCGATCGCATAACCACCAAACTCGGCCGCTAGGGTGTGCGCCTTCTCTATGGTTCTATTGGCAACAATCACCCTGCCGATGCCATTTTCATGGAGATGACGGGCGACCAGCTCAATCGTCTCTCCTGCGCCAATCAGCAGCGCTGTATGGTTATCCAGACTAGAGAAGATCTGGCGAGAAAGGGTGACCGAAGCAAAGGCGACAGAGACCGGACTGGCGCCGATGGCGGTATCGGTTCTCACCTGCTTCGCTACAGAAAAGGTGTGTTGAAAGAGCCTGTTAAGAAGGTAACCTACTGTCCCGGCACTGCTTGCCGTACTATAAGCCTGCTTGATCTGACCCAAAATCTGCGGCTCTCCCAATACCAGAGAGTCGAGACCACTCGCTACCCGCAACACATGGCGCACAGCATCACGATTGGGGTGGGCATAAAAGTAGGGCTGGACCTCACCCCGACTTAA
>JADFYS010000320.1 GCA_015232955.1 Gammaproteobacteria bacterium | reverse complement strand
GCTGACGGCGATCATCGGCGGGTGGTTGATCTTTAAGACGCTCTCAGAGCAGGGACCGGTGGTGACCATCACCTTTAGCAGTGCCGACGGTATCGAGGCGGGCAAGACTCGGGTTCGGTACAAGCATGTTGATATCGGGGTGGTGGAGACGGTGACGCTCAATGAGGATCTCTCTGGGGTTACGGTGGAGGCGAGCTTTGGCCGCGAGAGCGAGAATCTGTTGTTGCGAAATAGTCGCTTCTGGGTGGTACGCCCCCGCCTCACCCTGCGCGGTGCGACCGGATTGGGGACACTGGTTTCGGGGGCCTATATCGAGCTGGAGCCGGGGGCGGGGCTGCCACAACGCCATTTTCAGGGGCTGGAGTCACCGCCGGTGGTGCGAGCGGGGATGGCGGGAAAGAATTTGATGCTCCTCGCCCCTCGTCTCGGTTCAATTAATGTCGGTACCCCGCTCTACTATCAGGGGATTGAGGCGGGTGAGGTGCTCTCCTATGATCTGGGGAGTGATCGCCGCAGCCTCTTTATTCACACCTTTATTCGCTCCCCCTATGATCGTCTGATTCGGGGTAATAGCCGTTTCTGGCGGGTGAGCGGGGTCGATGTTTCAATGGGGGCGGACGGCTTTAATCTGCGCACCGCCTCTCTCCAGTCGCTCCTCTATGGGGGGATCGCCTTTGACAATCCGCAACGAGAGGAGATGGTGGGAGATGAAGATATCGAGGCCCTGATTTTTACTCTGCACGATGACTACAGTGCGGTTGAGGAGAAGAGCTACACCCAGAAGCTCCGTTTTATGCTCTTCTTTGACGGTTCGGTGCGGGGGCTGAATATCGGTGCCCCGGTGGAGTTGAAGGGGATTAAGGTGGGGGAGGTGGTGGATATCACCCTCGAGTACGATCCGGAGAAGCTCACCTTCCGTATTCCGGTGACGGTTGAGATTGAGCCGGAGCGGGTGGTGGATCGCTCACTGACGACGGAGGTGACCCCCTATGAGATGGTCGACAGGCTGGTGCAACACGGTCTACGGGCGCAGCTTCAGACCGGAAGTTTGTTGACAGGGCAGCTATTTGTTGGACTGGATATCTATCCGGAGACCGAGATCCGCTACTCTGGGCGAGAGGGGGATCTCCCCGAATTACCGACCCTCCCCGGCAGTTTTGATAAGATGACCCGCTCGGTGCAGGGCTTCTTGGAGCAGCTGGAGCGGTTGAATATTGTCGAAATCGGTGATGAGTTGATCTTGACCCTGCGGGGGGCGAATCAGCTGCTGTCGGGGGGAGAGCTGCAGGACTCACTCACCTCTGTTGCGAGTAGTCTGCAACGACTCCACTCCATCCTCTCCAAGCTCGATAACGGGGTGGAGCCGCTGGTGTCGGGAGTGGATAGTGCGGTGGCGGAGGGGAGGGCGGTGCTGGCGGAGAGCGAGGTAACCCTGAAGCTTCTCAATGAGCTGCTTAAGCCCGACTCCCCGGCACAATTTAATCTGATTCGGATGACACGGGAGCTTTCGGATGCCGCCCGGGCGGTGAGAACGCTAGTGGATCTCCTTGAGCGAAACCCAGAGTCGCTCCTTTATGGGAAATAACATGATAAGTCTAAGGCGAAGAGCGTTTGCGCTAATGGGGGTGGTGATGTTGGCGCTAGGTTGTGCCGGGGCCGGGAGTCCCCAGACCCGTTACTATCTGCTGCCACCTCCGCCGGCGGTGGTGGCGGAGGCGCTGGATCGAGAGGGGATTCGGCTGCAGATTCGCTCATTGGAGCTGCCGCACTATCTCGACCGCTCGCAGTTAGTGAGCCGTGAAGGGGAGGGTGAGAGCGTGATGGTTCTTGCCGAGACCGAACAGTGGGGTGGATCTCTGCGCGGACAGATCGCCTCCTTTGTGGTGCTCGATCTGATGCAGAAGATCGGCTCTGCACAGGTGGCCCTCGCCCCTGATCGTCTGCCGGGGCGGGTTGATCTCTCCCTGGAACTGGAGATCCTTCGTTTTGAGCGGGGTAGCGATCAGCGGGTTCATCTCACCGCTCAGTGGCGACTGCTGCGGGGGGAGTCGCTGCTCCGTTTTGAGGTGACGCCGCTTCACGGTAGCCGAACCGTGGGGAGGCAGGGACTTGCCGGGGTGGCAGGAGAGATGGGGGTGCTGTTGCAGCAGTTTACCTCTGTCGTTGCGGCGGCGGTGGTTGCCGAGAGCGAACGGTTGCAGTGAGCCACTTGTGGTTGTTGCTGCTGCTGCTCTTCTCTTCCGTTCAGGCGCGGGAGGGGGATCCCGCGCTGTGGGATGGCAAGAGACTGATGGAGGAGGCGTTACAGCGACAGCAGCAGTCTCCCTGGGTCTATGAGGAGCAGACGCTTATTTTGACCGATAGACAGGGGGAGCAGAATGTGCGTAAGCAGCGTCTCTACATCCGTGCAGAGGCGGATGGTAGCCTGAAATATCTCCTCCGTTTTACCTACCCCCCTGAAGTGGAAGGGGTGACGCTACGAATCTACCGTGACGGTTTGGGGGGGATCGAGCGTCAACTCTATCTCCCTGCCCTGGGGCAGCGGATGATCCCCAACCCCGGTGTTCATAGTGGTGATACCTTTTTTGGAAGCGATTTTTCGGTCTTTGATCTCAGTGATGAGCAGATTGATGAGTTCAGTTATCTGCGTAGTGAGGATCCGCCTGCTGCGGGTCTCCTTGGGGCCAAGTTGGTGGTGGATGCATTTCCGGCGACCCCCACGAACCCCCATCCGCTCTATCGCAAGCGTCGTCACTATATCGATGCCGAGATGCTCACCATCACCCGAACCGACTACTATGATCATGTGGGACGGCTTGCCAAAAGAAGGAGTCGGCACGATCTCCGTCCGGTGGGGCGTGAGGGTGAGACGCGCTGGCGGGCGGATATGGTGTTAATGGAGAATCTGCTTCTCAACCACCGTTCACTGTTGAAGGTAGAGAAGCGGATCTACTCTCAGAACTATGTCCCGGCCGAGATCTTTGAACCGAAGTGGATTCTGCAGCAGGGGGAGAAGCTGATCCCCCGTCGTCAGTTGTGGCAGGATTTAGATTTAGATTTAGATGTAGATTTAGATCCAGATCTTGCTCCTGAGCCTCAATCGCTGCTTCACCCTTCTGCGACGACGCTCACGGCTAACGGTGGTCTGTTGTGAGTAGGCTTCTCACCTTTCCCCTTAGTCAACGGCTATGGACGCTGCTGGTGCTTCTGCTGCTCACCGTTGTTGCAGCG
>JADFYS010000031.1 GCA_015232955.1 Gammaproteobacteria bacterium | reverse complement strand
ATGAGTCCCTTTCGTTCTAGCTCCAGCAATGCCTTTCTGGCATCTATCTCCCGGAGGTTGCCGTTGATACTGCGCCACCCCAGCCACTCGCACAGTTGGCGGGATAAGCTGCTACGGCTGGTGAGCGCATTTTCACGCAAGGTGGTTTTGATGCGCTCAATAATGTCAGCGCCGAATTGTTGTCCTAGAAATCTCATGGGTGGGTAGATTACACGATTTCAGGGTTCGTGTCCAGTGCGGGATTTAGTCAGCCATGTGCCCAACTGGAATGGATTGCGTGAAATGATTGGCAGAGAGGATTTCATCTATATTGCAGACAGCAAGCTCTGTACAATGGATACACTTTCACATTTAGGGCCTGTCCTCAATTAACTTGAACAGTTTGGCGCAAGAGAATAATTCCATTCTCCATGAAAGTCAGCTCGCGTAAGGTTAAGCTCACTGAGTTCTTTATCACTGACCCTGATCCCTTTGGGATAAACCGACGTATCCAATTCAGCCTTAACCATCAACCCAGATTTGGTACATGTGCTGCCAATCAGGTTTACTATGACTTCATGGCTGATAAGAGGCTTTCCACGCCAGTTCATGCTAATAAAAGAAAACATACGATGTTCAATCTTGTTCCATTTGCTAGTTCCCGGCGGAAAATGACAGACCTGAATAGTGAGGCCTATCTCATCAGATAGTTTTTGGAGTGCCACTTTCCATAAGCGCACTCGATAGCCATTACTACCGCCGCCATCTGCTGTGACAAGAAGTTCTCTCGCATCGGGGTAACGCGCAACGCCCATTTTAAACCACCAGCGACGAATACTCTCCACTGCAAACTCGGCTGTATCATGATCGATACCAACGCTCACCCAGCCTATGTTAGCGGTCTGATCAAATACGCCATACGGATTGACCTTGCCTAATTCACGATCCATGAAATCATGATCACGCACTTCTTCAGGCTCGCCTTTCAGGTGCCACTCCCGCCCCGAATTTTTGAAATTGCCTACCTGCTCCTTTTTCTTTGTGTCAACGGAGATTACCGGTTGGCCCTGCTTCTGGTGCTCCTCTACTTGTCGGTTGATGTAGTTGAACTGGGCATCACGGTCGATATGATTGCGTCCTTCCAGAGTTTTTCGATTCGCCTGTAGGCTGTAGCCAAGCTCTTTAAGCAATTCACTGACTTTTTGTCGCCCCGCAGTATGGCCCTGTTGTTTAAGGCTGTCAGCGAGCTGCCTTGTGCTTTTGCAAATCCAACGCAAGGGAGACTCCGGATCACCGCGACTCGTGGGTTCTACTAGCTTCTGCAAACAAGCCATGATTTGCGGATCTTTTTTCGTGAGCCGTTGGCGTCCACCGCCTGGAGCACGAATTTGATGAGTGAATAGTTTCTGTTCCGCTTCACCTTTCTCCAGCTCTCTCATGCCTTGATATATGGTGGTTCGTGATAAGCCTGTTGCCCTTGCAACCGCCGAAACGCCGCCGTGTCCAAATTGACTTACCTCTGCCGCTGCCCATAGCCTACGGCTTCGTTCATCAAGGATTACCTCAAGCATTTGGAATTTTCGTTTAATTGACAATTCTACAGTTACATCCATACATCAGTTGTAGCACTGAAACACAATTTGTTCAAGTTATTTGCGGACAGGCCCTTAGCCTTGGCTAAAGAGAGGTATTTGCTGACCGCCCCCGTGGAGAGATTGCAGGCTTTTGAGATCTGACGTTGGCTCAGATCGGTCTCATGATGGAGACGAAGTACTTCGATTATCTTTTTCATTGGAACCTTCTTGGTTGGCATGCCACTCTCCATAAAAAAATGGAGAGATATGCTTGTTTGGTTAGAAGAATTCCAGCTAACTTCAGGGATAATTACGGGGAGCGTGAACAGTGATACCGGTATCGTGAACAGTGATTACGGAAAATCCCTAAAAGTGTTCACGATGAATCGGAATCAGTGTTCACGTTCGCCTGTAATAGGTGTTCACGATGAATCAGAATGGGTGTTCACGATCACCCGGAATACGCAGGCGCGTTACAAGCAGGGCTGCCTATTGGATCGGGGCGTATAGAAGGTGCACACAGGTTTGTCATTCAGGAGCGCCTTAAACTGACAGGCGCTTGGTGGAAACTCGAAAATGCTGACAAGATGCTTGCACTGCGTACCTCACGAGCTAACGGGAACTGGGGGAAGTACTGGGATTCAGTCAGTAGGTCAGATAGAGCTTTCGAAGCGATGAATTAACCGCGTAAACTAAATGGTTATTATTCTATATTAGAGATTGCTTACCCTCACTTTGAATTACACCCCTTGTTTGGCGACTACCTCTCTTCGCAAAAATGGTGTAGGGTTGAGCCTTGGTGAATTATGTGCGGATGCACAAAGGAAAAATGATGATAGATGGAAAAAAGGTGATTGCTACAGTTCTCGGGGTGATGGTCGCTGTTATCCCGCTCTACGGGTGTAACTCGAGTAGCGGATCGGGATCGGAATCTCCAAGTGAAAGCGGGAGTGAAGTTACTGTTAGCACCTCAGATGAAGAGAGTTCTGCCGTTGAGGAGAATGATATTGCCTCTACGGTATCGGGTGAGGTGACTACAGCTCTGGAGCAGAGTGGCATTACCACCCCCTCTCTGGATGAGAGCGGTTCTCCTGCTGCGACTACGGGGACGACAGGGGCCAACGGAACTCCATCTTCCATCTTATGGGTAGAACTTCAGGGTGGCTCTTTTGAGATGGGTGGTGTGACGACGGCGAATGATTCAACCCCGGCAACTGTTGCTCTCACCCCCTTTACCATCTCTGCTCATGAGATTACAAACAGTCAGTATCTTGAATTTCTGAATAGTGCCAACGCTGAGGGGTGGCTAACGGTTGTTCAGAAAATGAATCAGGATCCCTGTGGTAGTTATAACGAGTTTTTTGTGCAGGCAACAGACACTGCCCCACATAGTGGTGAAGAGTATCTTCAGTTTGGTGAGACGGGTGGCTGCACCAGTGATGGCCACTCGGAGCATATCGATAACAAAAGCTGGCTCACCTATAACAGCACAAACAACCAGTTTGAGCTGCTCGATTCTGCCAAGGGCGAGTGGCCGATCAACTGGGTGCGCTGGTACGGTGCTGACGCCTTTGCTCAGTACTATGATTTGGCGTTGCCGACAGAGGCGCAGTGGGAGTTTGCAGCACGGGGTGGAGTGCAGCTCGAGTATCCCACCGACGACGGCACTCTCGACGCCTCTAAAGCCAACTACAACGGCGATACTCCCGGTGTTCATAACGCCGAAGGCCACTCGGTAGCAGTAGGTTCATATCAAGCCAACCCTTATGGCCTCTACGATATGGGGGGGAATGTATGGGAGTGGTGTCAGGACTACTATGGTGCCGATTTTTACAACGCTGGGGCGGTTGATCCCCTTAACACCGTTCCGGATGCTGAACTGCGGCGGGTACGGCGCGGTGGATCCTGGAACTACCATGCTGCAACCCTGTTGACCTATGCCCGTGCCTCCGATCTCCCCGGCAGGGGTAACAACCATTTCGGCTTTCGGGTAGTTCAGCAGTAGTCTATAACCCTAGGTCACTCCGCAGGTAAGGCGTTATCTCCTTGGCTGCGGGTGAGCCTCTTGAGCTGCTCCTTCGCGGCGATAACCCCTTGATCGGCAGCGCGGGTTAGCCAGCGGATAGCGCTATTATTCTCCCCCTTCTTTGGGAGAAGGGTGAGCGCAAGATGGTACTGCGCCTCAGCGTGCCCCCCCTCTGCCGCAAGCTGTAGCCATTTTAGTGACTCTTGGGGACTATATTGGGGAAGTGATTCAGTTGCGTAGAGATCTCCAAGGCGGAATTGCGCCTCCAGCTCACCTGCCGTGGCCAGCTGTCTGAGCCGGCTAAAGGCTGCGTCATAGTTACCGGCAGTGGTGGCGATAGAGGCCAGCTCGAGTTGGCTCTCACTCCCCTGATAGCTACAGTATCCGGGGAGGGCGGCGATGATAAAGAGGGGGATGAGGCGAAAGCGATTAATCCCTGAATTAAGCAAAATAGAACTTCTCTTTCAAGATCTTCATGGCGTGGTTGAGCTGTTTGGTCTTAATCGCTGCACTCTCCCGCACCTCAGCCGAGAGGGTATCCACCTTGTCGGGGTGGTTGGCAAAGATCAGCGAGCGGTAGGCGCGTTTGGCCTCGGTATAGCTGGAGTCGGGAGCGATGCCAAGTACGGTGAAACAGTTTTTGATCAGTAGGGTGTTGGCGCGTTGATCCTTGATACTGTACTCATCAAAAGATTGCAGATCTTCGATAAAGGTGGAGAGAGTTCCCTGCTCATCGGTGACCAGACGGAAGCGAACCCCGCACGCGGTGCAGCGACCTTTGCCGTTGGGGGAGGGGTGATCAATCTTCAGCTTTTGCTCGCATGAGGGGCAGGTGAAGTGGGTAGGCCCACTTCTCTTCTTCTGAGGTCGTGGTGGCGGCTGCGATTGCTGCTGCGGAGGTGGCGAGGGCGAAACCTTTCGTTTACGAATTGCGGAAAAGATGGCATCTTTACTGTGACTCTGACGCAGGGCAGAGACCTCACGAATCTCACGCGATGCGTTGTAGCCACGACTCTCTGCACTCCGGAGATAGTCGAGAGCAGTATCGAGATCCTGCTCTACCCCAAGAGCGCTGGCGTAGAGCTGCCCCAGATAGTATTGGGGGGTTCCATCCTCCATCCCGTTGCGAATTGACTCCTCAAACAGCTCTCTTGCCCGACGATAATCACGCGGTGCTCCTACGCCGTTGAGGTAGAAGAGGGCGGCGTTACACTGGGCAGAGCAGTTCCCCCGTTTTGCACCTTCCAGCGCCCACTGTAGCGCCTCGGCAGGAATTCTTGGTGCACCCCGCTTTCCCTGAAGGATGTAGGAGAGTGCCACTTGCGATCCGACATGACCCTGGCGTGCCGCCATACGGTGCATCTCCAGGGCGTAATCGATATCTGCACTTATCCCATCGCCGCAGCGGAGCATCTCTGCATACTCAAACTGGGCGTCTGCATCGCCGTTGCCGGCACGGGTGGCGATAGACTGGGTGAGTGAACTGGCGGGGAGGCGACGGAGAGTACGCGCCCTTTCATGGTGGGAAGAGGCGCGGGAACGCTGGGGATGCCAGTAAGAGCGCTTCCAGAGGGAGTGGAGTGTCGCAAAATCGTGACGGCTGAGTACCGTCTCTGCGGCGCGGAGATAGAAGAGGAGGGCGATAAGAGTAACTACCCCGGCAGCGCCATAGAACTGAAGCGGAGAGAGAAGAGGGGTGACGATTGTAAGCTCAATCTCCATCTGTTTCAGGCCGACACTAAACAGCAGCCATGGAAAGAGAAGGAGAACCGTCCCCTGCCAGCAGAGGATGAGCGGCAGAGCGAAACTGTTACCCAGACGGGTGGAGAGGAGATTCAAGCTCAACAGTGAGAGTGGTTAAGGGGCATTTTCGAGGCGGATCAACTTCCCGCGATCGGCATCGGTCAGGAGGTAGAGGTAGCCATCGACTCCGGTACGAACATCACGGATTCGCCCAAACTCCCCCTCAAATAGCCGCTCTTCAGAGATGACCTTATCCTCTTGAATACCTAAGCGAACCAGAAGCTGAAATTTTAGGGAGCCGACAAAGAGATCTCCCTGCCACTGCGGAATCTTATCGCCACTGTAAAATGTCATCCCAGAAGGGGCGATAGAGGGGACCCAGTAGTAGAGAGGCTGCTCTACTCCCGCTTTGGCCTTCCCCTCTCCAATGGGCGTTCCAGAACCGTAATTGACCCCGTAGGTGATGATCGGCCACCCGTAGTTGGCACCGGAATGGATAATATTGATTTCGTCTCCCCCCTGTGGACCATGTTCATGGGTCCAGATGGCACCGCTTTTGGGGTTCGTTGTTGCACCCTGAAGGTTCCGATGACCGTAGGAGTAGATCTCCGCCCGCTTCCCTTTCTGATTATAGAAGGGGTTGTCGGTCGGGATAGAGCCGTCGCCATGGAGGCGAATCACCGAGCCGGCGTGATCCGCAAGATCTTGGGCACGGGGGCGATCCCCTCGATCTCCCAGTGTGATGTAGAGGTATCCCTGGTGATCAAAAGCGATCCGGGAGCCGAAGTGGTAACCCGGTTTTGATTTGGGAAGGAGGGTAAAGATCTTCTCTATCTGCTGCAGGCGATCCCCTTTCAGCTTTCCCCGTACCACTTCCGTTCCTATGCCATCACCATCTCCGGCAACATATGAGAGGTAGATCCAGCCGTTATTCGGGTAGTCGGGGTGGAGAGCGATATCAAGTAGTCCCCCCTGACCAATGGCGCTAATCTCCGGTAGCCCCTCTATCGCCTTAGGGAGGAGTTTGCCATTCACGAAGCGGCGCAGACGCCCGACACGCTCAGTGATAAGGATCTCATCCGCCGAGAGAAAGGCCATGCCCCAGGGGTGACTCAGCTGATCCGTGAGGATTACCCCACGAACCGTCTCATTGGCGTTGGCGTTTAGCGCCAATAGGAGTAGAGCTGAGAAGAGAGAGAGACGAAGGGTGAAATGTGGGAAGAGAGGGAGATCCATCTGATACTCGCACGGTTTGGGGTGGGGGGAAAGCTGAAAAATAACCGAAACCCTCTTTCGCAGCAAGTCGCGCTCAGATGCATTGTGCTCTGAAGCATATTGGCATCGGTTCATCTTTTGCCTGGCTCCTCTTCAGAAAAAGGGCTATTATCTATTAAGAATATCTGTCTCAACTCGGTTACATATTGTGGATGAATGATGGAAAAACAACAGGCGTCAGCCACCCCCCTCAAATTTCCCTACTTTTTCCTCTTCTTTAATCTGCTGCTACTTGTGGCGATCTATTTTGCTATTGTTCATACACTGGAGAGAGCGCTCTCTCTGGCTATTACAGAGTCTACGCAGGCGGGAAACGCAGCGATTACCCGAATATTTGTCAACGAGGTCTATCCCGAAATTAAGGGTGACCTCCAGCTGTTACCGGCACACCAACTGCAGCAGAGGAAACTTGAGCCGGAGGCGTTACAGCGGGTCGATACGCGGGTGCGGCAGTTTATGTGGGGAACAGACATTTTAAAGGCCAAAATTTATAACGCCCAGGGGGATACCCTCTACTCAAGCGATTTCCAACAGGTGGGGGAGAATAAAATGGGGAGTCAGGGTTTTGATCGCGCAATTAAGGGGCAGGCAGCGAGCCAGGTCACCCATCGTGGTCAGTTCTCTGCACTGGATGGTGATGTGTATGAGCGGGATCTGGTGGCGAGTTATATCCCGATCCACAGTGATGAGAATGAGATTATCGGTGTAGCCGAGATCTATACCGATCGCTCTGCGGTCATCACATACTCACAACAGCTGGTGGTGAATGCCAAGAGCGAAATTATTCCAATGTTAATGTTGGTTCTCTTTTTTATCTCGCTGATTATCTGGCGCTTCACCTCTTATGTCACTCGGTTACGGATTGAGCAGGCATATAATGATGCCGGCAGTTCAACCTAACCGCAGCAACTTTGGGCCAAAGTGATGTTGGCCGGAGCTACCAGACCGGGAAGCATCCTTCTTCTTTTTTTGGGGGCACTGTTCGTCGGTGGATCCTTAATCTCAATTGCCTGGTGGCATACCCAAAATATCGAAAAAGAGACGCTGATCCGTGCCGCAGAGTCATACTCTAATGCGGTGAGTGCATTTCGTAACTTCTACTCTACTGAGGTGCTGTCGCGGTTGGAGGGAAGTGGAGTCAAGGTGACCCACCGCTATCGTGATTACCCCCACGCCATCCCGATTCCGGCAACTATGACCATAGAGCTGGCAAAGCAGATCAACAGCAGTGAGAGAGAGATCTCAATCGATGTGATCAGCCCCTACCCCTTTCCGTGGCGACAGCAGCGCCCGCTCTCCTCCTTTGCTCAAAATGCGCTGCGCGAACTGAGCGGCTCTACCCTAAGTTTCTACCACAATGTGGTGGAAGAGAACGGTAAGAGACGGCTCTATTACGCCTCGCCAATGCGGATGACAGAGGCGTGTGTTACCTGCCACAATCATCACCCCGAGACCCCGAAAACGGGGTGGAAGATCGGTGATGTGCGCGGACTGCAGGTCATTTCGATGCCCATTGGCGAGATCAGCGCAGAGAACCGTCTCGGCCTCTCCTATCTCACTGGATTTATCATCCTCTCCTTTATCGGCGCCTTTTCGGTGATTCTCTGGTTCGCCAACCGGGACCAACTGGCCTATGCTGAATTAAGGTATAAGACCCGACGCCTTGAAGAGACGCTCAAAGAGTTGGCCTCATTTAAGAAGGCGCTTGATCAGCACGCAATAGTCTCCATTGCCGATGCCCAGGGAAATATCACCTATGCCAATGAGCGCTTTTGCAAGATTAGCGGCTACCGAATTCGTGATCTGATAGGGAAAAACCATCGCTTGGTGAGATCCGGAGTTCACCCCCCGGAGTTTATGCGGGCGATGTGGAGAGAGATCGCCAGTGGTCAGGTTTGGCATGGTGAAATCTGTAATCGGGCAGCCAATGGTGACATCTACTGGGTCGCCTCTACCATCGTCCCATTTGTCGATGACAAGGGTCGCCCGCAGCAGTACATCTCGATTCGCACCGACATCACAGAGCGCAAACGGATGGAGGAGGAGGCGGAGCGAAGCCGACGATTTATTGAGGGGGTGACCGATGCCATTGGTGAGGGGGTCTTCGCCACCAATGAGGATGGCCTCTGCCTCTTTATCAATCCAGAAGCCGAGCGGATTCTTGGTTGGGATGCTGATTCGCTACAAGGATCGGAGATCCTCAACCAGATCTACCTTTCGCAGCCGGAGAGCCATTCACAGAGTGAGAGAGACTCTCCCATGATAGAGAGCATTGGCCGTGGCGAGGTGTTTCGCTCGGATAAGGTGAGATTCAGACGGCGGGACGGAACTGGATTTCCGGTGCAGGTGGTGATCGTACCGATGCGCACCGGAACTGAGATCATCGGGTGGGTGACGGTATTTCAGGATATCACCGAACGCAAACAGGCGGAGATGGCACTGCGAGAGAGTGAAGAGCGTTTTCGTCAGGTGGCCAGTGCCGCCCAAGAGGCGATTATTACCATCGATGAGGCGGGTGAAGTGGTCTTCTGGAACCACGGTGCTGAGATGGCTTTCGGTTATAGTGAGAGAGAGATCATCGGCAGCTCTCTGACCAAAATTATGCCCCCGGAGTTGAGGGCGGGTCATAGCATCGGTCTTGAGCATGCCAAAAACAGAGGGGAACTTAAGCATCAGGGAGAGGCGCTGGAGCTACCTGCAATACGCAAAGATGGGCGCAAGATTACGATAGAGATCGCCATCTCCACCTGGCTCTCTGCCGGCAACCGCTTCTTTACGGCGATCGGCCGTGATATTACCGAAAAGAAGACCATCCTCCAGGAGTTGGCTCAGGCGAAGGAGGTTGCCGAGCAGGCCAATATGGCGAAGAGTGATTTTCTTGCCAATATGAGTCATGAGATTCGGACACCGATGAATGCGGTGATAGGACTGAGTCACCTCGCTCTTGAAAAGAGCCGTGATAGCCGGCAGAGAGACTATCTGACCAAAATCTCCATTGCTGCGAGAAATCTGTTGGGGATCATCAATGATATTCTCGATTTCTCAAAGATCGAAGCGGGAAAGATGAGTGTCGAGACCATCCCCTTCTCACTCAGTGAGGTTCTGTCGCAGATCAAAACAGTGATCTCTGCCAAGGTGGAGGAGAAGGGGCTGAAACTGAAGATCAGTGCAACGGCGGCTACCCCTGACCGTCTCTGCGGTGATCCGCTGCGCCTGAACCAGATCCTGATTAATCTGGTCAATAATGGGGTGAAGTTTACCGATAAGGGGGGGGTTACCGTAACCGTCTCCGCCGTTGCGCCAGAGCAGGTGAGTCGGGAAGTGCGGCAGTTCCGCTCTGAAGCAGATGTGATCTATCTCAGGTTTGTGGTTGAGGATAGTGGGATCGGTCTCAGCCAGGAGCAGCAGCAGCGGCTGTTTCACTCTTTTTCTCAGGCCGACACCTCCACCACACGCAAATATGGTGGGACAGGGTTGGGATTGGCCATCTGTCGACGGCTGGTGATGCTAATGGGAGGGGAGATTAAGGTCGCAAGTGTGGTGGGTGAGGGGAGTCGTTTCTCTTTTGATCTACCGCTACTAGCAGATCACTCGCCCAGAGAGGAGAAGAGGGCAGAGGCTAAGATAACGGCTCGTGACCGTCTACCGGGACGCGATGTTGAGCTGATTCAGGGGATACTCGGCGCTCGGGTTCTGCTTGTAGAAGATAATGCGATCAATCAGCAGGTAGCGATCGAACTGCTGGAGCGGATCGGACTGACCGTTATTGCGGTCACCGATGGCAAGAGGGCGCTTGCTGCAGTAAAGGAGGCGGACCCTCTCTTTGATCTGGTGCTGATGGATATTCAGATGCCGGAGATGGATGGCTATGAGGCGAGTCGCCAGATTAGGGCCGCGGGGTTTGAGCAGCTGCCGATCATCGCCCTGACCGCGCACGCCCTGAGTGGTGATGATCAGAAGTCCCTTGCTGCGGGGATGAACGATCACCTCACAAAACCGATTGATCCCGATCACCTTTTTGCGGCGATGACCCGCTGGATTGAACCGAAAAAGAGGGTGAGCGCACTACAGAGCCCTCCCTCGACAGAGGAGGAGGTAGCGATTATGCTTCCCCCCTCCCTCCCCGGAATCGATGTGGATGCCGGGGTGAAACTGGTTAGAGGCAATCGAAAGCTCTACCGCAAACTCCTCATCCGATTTGCGTTGGAACAGGCAGAGATGGCGCAGCAGATGCGGTCAGCGCTTGAACACGATTTAGAAGAGGCGATCAAGCTCAGCCACTCCATTAAAGGGAGTGCGGCAACCATTGGTGCCAGAGAGCTCGCTGCGGAGGCGGCCACTCTTGAGCAGCTGCTGCGCCAAGGAGAGCCGGTCTCTACAAGCCAGGAGAAGCATTTTTATAGCGTGTTGGAGGAGGTTCTCTCCGCCGTGGGTTCGCTACCGCAGGAGAGTGGCGCGGTGGATGGGAATCTAACCGTAGACAGGGGGCAGGTGGAGACTATTCTCGATAAACTCACCCCTCTCTTGCATAATGGTGACCTGCAGGGGATCGACCTCAGTCATGAACTGAGTGCTGCCTTGAAGGGGAGTGCACTCGCCTCCACCGCAGAGGCCCTGGTCAATGCGGTAGAGGGGTTTGAGTTTGAGCGTGCCGATGCCCTACAAAATAAGATTCGTTCAGAGATTGATATATCACTGTAAGGCTTTGGTAAATGCTTGTCGTATAAGAGAAATCAGTGTTTTCAGTAGTTTTGGCTATAAATAACCATAATGTGAGATATAAAGATGGATGAGTTTCGTGCTACCCTGCTTCTTGTAGATGATGAACCGGTCAATATCAGTGTATTGATGGATCTTCTTAAAGATGATTATCGCCTCGTTGCTGCGCGTAATGGCGAACAAGCGCTGATGCGGGCAGAGGCAGAGCCGTCCCCGGATCTGATCCTGCTCGATGTGATGATGCCGGGAATGGATGGTCACGAAGTGTGTCGTCGCCTGAAGGCCAATCCGGTGACCCGAGATATTCCGGTGATCTTTGTCACCGCGATGAGTGATGTCGAGGATGAGACCACGGGTTTTCGTCTCGGGGCGGTGGACTATATTCTGAAGCCGATCTCACCGCCCATTGTCGAGGCGCGTATTGCCAATCACCTTACCCTGCGCCAGGCACAGCAGGCGCTGAGTCAGCAGAATCGGCTGCTCGAAGAGCGGGTAGCGGAACGAACCCGGGATCTCGCCGTAACTCAGGATGTGACCATTCTCAGCATGGCGTCACTTGCGGAGACCCGGGATAACGAGACCGGAAACCATATTCGGCGCACGCAACACTATGTCCGGGTTCTTGCCCGCTACCTGCAGCAGCAGGGGGAGCACTACAGTGAGATTCTCGATGAACGGACCATTGATCTCCTCTTTAAGTCGGCGCCGCTCCATGATATCGGCAAGGTGGGAATTCCCGATGCGATTCTCCTCAAACCGGGACGATTGGATAGCGAAGAGTTTGAGATTATGAAAAGCCACACCACTTTGGGTCGTGATGCGATTCTCACCGCAGAGAGGGCACTGCAGGAGTCGATTCCGGCCAGCGGTGAGAACACATTTCTTCACTACGCTCGGGAGATTGCCTATAGCCATCAAGAGAAGTGGGATGGCTCTGGCTATCCCGAAGGGTTGGCAGGGGAGGAGATCCCGCTCTCTGCACGATTAATGGCGGTGGCGGATGTCTATGATGCACTCATAAGCAAAAGGGTCTACAAACCCCCATTTAGTCACGAAAAGGCGTGTCAGATTATCCGTGAGGGGCGTGGCACCCATTTTGAGCCACTGTTGGTGGATGCCTTTATCGCGATCGAGGATCAGTTTCTGGAGGTGAGCCGGAGTTTTTCAGACGGTTAGCGGTGTCCGCTCTTAGCGCACCCTTCGTTATACCCAAGATACTTGGAAACACTGGATTTCAGGGAGTCGAGAAGAGTGTGTGATGATTTGGTCGGGGTAGAGAGATTCGAACTCCCGACATCCTGCTCCCAAAGCAGGCGCG